>JAISRA010000125.1 GCA_031273885.1 Endomicrobium sp. | reverse complement strand
CTATAGCTGAAATTTTATCTCCCATTTGTTCTACTGATTCTTTTGCAGGTCCGATAAATTTTAACCCACAAGCCTCGCAAATTTCTGCAAAATATGTATTTTCAGCTAAAAAACCATATCCAGGATGAATTGCATCTGCGCCTGAAATTTCTGCTGCAGCTATAATACTAGGTATATTTAAGTAACTTTCTGAAACGCTGGCATGTCCTACGCATATAGCTTGGTCAGCAAGTTTTACATGCATACTTGCCCTATCAACTTCTGAATGAATAGCGACGGTTTTAATACCGAGCTCTCTGCAAGCTCTCACGATTCTGCACGCTATTTCTCCTCTATTTGCAATCAAAACTTTTTTAAACATCGTATCTCCTGTTATAGCTGCTGCAGTTTATAGAGTTAAAAAAAGAGTAAAACTAAACAACAATAAAAATAAAGTAAAATATCGTATATTTGTTCTTACTCCATGTTGTTTTGTTATTTGCTTGTATCTATTAAAAATAACTCCTGACCGTACTCAACAGACTGTCCGTTTGAAACAAGAACTTTTAGTATTTTTCCTTCGACATTAGAATGCACATCTTTAATAATTTTCATTGCTTCAATTTGTCCAATTTTTTGTCTAATAGCTACGCTGCTTCCTTCCATAACGAACGGAGGCTTGTCATTGCTTTGTGCACTTGCGAAAGTGCCGACCATTGTTGACTTGATTGCAATAATGGTTTGTTTCTTCTCTTCTTTTTCTTTTTTTGTTCCCTTTTCTTTCACGATAGGTATTATAGATTCAACGTCTGCTTTCTTAAAGTACAGAGAACTGTCGCCACTTTGATATTGCATTTCTTCAATATCTGTGTCCCTTATTGATTTTAAAAATTCTTTAATTTCCTGCGAATTCATTGTAACCTCTTTAATATCACAACAATCTGTGCAAACTATTAGGAAAAATTATCATAAATTATTTCGCAATGACAAATTCCCATAGTTGTTGTTATACTCTTTCTAAATATTTGCCGGTTCTTGTATCGACTTTAATTTTGTCTCCTTCTTTTATAAAAAGAGGGACGCGAATACATGCACCGGTCTCAAGTTTGGCTATTTTTGTAAGATTGGAAACAGAATCACCTTTAATACCTGGTTCTGCTTCAGCTATTGTCATTTCTATAATTATAGGTAGTTCTATACTTATAAGTTCATTTTCGAGGTATATAGCTTCAACTTCAAGATTTTCTCTGAGAAAATTTACCATCTCGCCTAAAAGCTCTGACGGCACGAGCATCTGCTCATAAGTGTTCATATCTATAAAATTGAAATGTATACCTTCTTTATATAAAAATTGCTTTTTATGTCTGGTAATACTTAATGCTTCAAATTTTTCGCCTGACTTAAAAGTTCGTTCTATAGTGTTGCCTTTTTTAAGGTGTCTGAGTTTTACGCGCATTACGGCACCGCCTTTACCAGGTTTATGGTTCTGAAACCATGTAATCTGGTAAGGTTCTCCATAAACCAAAATATTAATGCCATTTTTAAAATCTGATGTAGAAATCATTTTTTCTCCTGACTAATATGTTGCTGAAGTCAATACTACACAACCGGTTTCTTTTATTAATATTGTGTCTTCAATTCTCACTCCGAAGTCACGTTTAATGTATATACCAGGTTCAACGGTTACTGTCATATTAGTTAAAAAAATACCTTCGGCATTTGATGATAACGAAGGCATTTCATGAATTTCTATTCCTACTCCATGTCCGGTATTGTGAATAAATTTATCAATATATCCATATCCTGATTTTGCTATAATTTCTCTTGTTGTTTTATCAGCCCAAGACACAGGCATCCCGGCCTTTATATCTTTCAAAATAGCACTTTGAGCACGTCTTACAATATTCCAGACTTCCATTCTATTGTTATCGATTCTACCTAAAAAATAAGTACGTGTCAAATCGGAACAGTAGCCATTATACATACACCCTATGTCAATTACTACTATATCATTTTTTGTTATCTTTCTGATTGAACTTATGTGATGAGGATTTGCGGAGTTTGGCCCGGAAGCAATTATGGATCTAAAACTTTCTGGCACATGATTTTTAGCAAACAGCTCTGACACTCTGTAATGAATATCAAGTTCACTTAAACCTGGTCTTAATTCATCCTTAACTATATTGCATACTTCAGACACAATTCTGCAGGCCTCTTTTATGTTGTTAATTTCATTTGTATTTTTTACAATGCGTATGTCATCTAAAATTCCTATTTTCTTTGCAATATTAATTTTTTCGTTGTTTAATTTTTCGTTTATCAAAATAAAATCCACCGCATTAATGTACTTGAGATCAATCAATAGTTTATCAGCGTTGTTTTGTTTTAAAATATCTATAACGATCTTATAAAATGGCATATTTGAGCATATAATAGTAATATTTTGATTTGCAAAAAAATCTTTTATTTGGTTTTCTATTGTTTTTGAGCATATTACATATATTTTATCTTTTACAAACAGTAGCCACAAATTATCAAATTTTTCACCTGTAAGATAAAAAATTTCTTTTACGTTAGTAAAAAGAATATTGTTTACTTTGTACTTGCGAAATGTTTGCGAAATGTTTTCTTTCATTGTTATTTTTTTTATTTTCTATAAAATAATATTTACTGTATCACTTGACAATTATATAATTGTTTTATTACAATAACAATGCAATCACAAAAGTGGTTGTAATTTAGTTATCTGCTAAGCGGATAGAAAAAATAAGGAGTTGTAGTAATGGCACAAGGTAAAGTGAAGTGGTTTAATGATCAGAAAGGTTATGGATTTATTTCTAATGATGATGGATCAGGTGATGTTTTTGCACACTATTCAGCTATTCAGTCTGAGGGGTTCAAGTCGTTAACGGAAGGTGACAGTGTAGAATTTGAAGTTGTAAATTCAGACAAAGGTCCTAAAGCAGCAAACATAAAAAAGATCTAAACTTAGTTAAAAACTAAAAAGACCTCAGAAGAAATTTCTTCTGAGGTCTTTTTAGTTTTTAACACCTATAACTCGTCTCTTATTTCTATATAAAACTAATCCTAAGTCATATATATTGACATATAAAATTATATTACGTCAATAATATTAATATTAAATTCTTATACAAAGATAGTTATATCAGGGTCTAAAAGTCTAAAAGAAAATTTTAATGATAAGTTAATATAATAAATACTAGTGGAAATAAAAAAACTACTAAATAGCGGCGGTAGGAATTGAACCTACGACCAAAGGCTTATGAGTCCTCTGCTCTACCTCTGAGCTACGCCGCCAGTAAGGGTAATGGATAAAAAATATATATTTTATGGGGTGGCTGACGGGATTTGAACCCGCAGCCTTCGGCTCCACAAACCGACGCTCTAACCAATTGAGCTACAACCACCAAAAAACAAACGTCTCCGGCGTGAGTTGAACACGCAACCTACTGCTTAGAAGGCAGTTGCTCTATCCGATTGAGCTACGGAGACATTCATAGCATTAATTGAAATGCTATACGTCACCTGCCCTCCAGCGTATCGTATATTTATTTTGCTGGAGGGCAGGATTGTAACAAAAAAACATATTCCCGTCAATCATACGAATGTAAAATGATGACATGATATTGAAGAAATAAAATTTTTAAGAGAAATTTTTATAGATAGTTTTTGAAAATTTATGAATAATTTTGATATAACAATTAACTTTTAACTTTTGCTTCAATACAGAAATGAATTGTCATATTTCTCATTTTTCTGTATTCAAGTTCAATTTTCGAGATTTCTACCACTTTTTATTTTATATAGTGGTATTATATATACTGATTTTTATAATAATTTTTTATTAAAAAAGTGAGATGATGTTTTAACAAGCATTATGTGAGTGACGGTGATATTGAACAAATCAGAAATGTTTTTGTATCTTATTAAAAATATTTATATTGTTAAATATGACATAAAATGAGAGACGCAAAAAAGTTATTATGTTTTTTGCCTGTTATCATTTTTTATGATTTTTGTGACAGTTTATTTGTTTGGGAGGTAAAATTTGTAATGAAGTATAAAAATAATAGTTCTTCATATTCTCATAATAAAAAGACAATATATTTAAGTTTAGGATCAAATATTGGTAAGCGGGCTGAAAACATTATTTGCGCTTTATCTTTTTTGCAAAGCAGTTTATTTGTGAATATTAAAAAAGTTTCTTCTTTTTATGAAACGTCGCCGATTGGCCCTAAGCAAAGAAATTTTTATAATATTGCGGTGAAAGCTGAGACGGAGTTAAATCCTGAGGCTTTGCTTTTATTGATAAAACAAGCGGAAGATATTTTTGGATGTAAGAAAGAAATAAAATGGGGACCGCGCATTATTGATATAGACATTCTGTTTTTTTGTAAAGAAATTGTTAATTGTGGCAGTTTAATTATACCTCATAAAGAAATACAAAACAGACTTTTTGTTTTAGTTCCGTTAAATGAAATATCTCGTAATTTTACCCATCCTGTTTTAGAACGAAAAATTAATGATATTTTATCAGATAAGTTATTGACACTTAGACACCAAAAGGTTAAAATTATACGAATATTATTTTAATATTTCAAGAAATTTTTAATAGATAAATAATAAGAAATAGAGTGGATTTAAAATGAATAAAAAAACTGTTGCAACAATTTTGAACAAAAAGCTGGCAAACGAAAAAGTGACTATGCTTACTTGTTACGATTATGTTATGGCAAAGCTTGTCACATCAGAAGATGTAGATATGCTTCTCGTAGGGGATTCTGTTGGAAATGTTAAACTGGGTTATGAAAATACGCTTCCCGTTACTGTTGAAGATATGATATACCATACAAAATCTGTGAAAAGAGGCAATTCCGGCGCTTTGCTTGTTACTGATATGCCTTTTATGTCTTATGAGATAAGTGTTGAGGCTGCTGTTAGAAATGCTGGTAGAATTGTTAAGGAAGGCGGAGCGGAAGCTGTGAAAATTGAAGGTGGAGTTGATGTTTTAGAGCAAGTTAACGCGATTGTAAATACAAAAATACCTGTAGTTGGACATTTGGGGTTAACTCCTCAGTCAATAAATCAATTTGGCGGTTTTAAGGTTCAGGGAAAAACTGAATACTCCCAAAAGAAGCTTATTGCTGATGCACGGGCTTTGGAAAAAGCCGGAGCGTTTGCAATTGTATTGGAAGCTGTACCTGAGGAGCTTGGAAAAGAAGTTACTGGATGTTTAAAAATATCTACCATAGGAATAGGAGCAGGACGTTTTTGTGACGGGCAGGTTTTAGTTATTGATGATATGATTGGTATGTCTACCGATTTTATGCCGAAGTTTGTAAAAAAATATGCAAATGTCGGAGAAATTATAAAAACTGCGGTGAAAAATTATGTAGAAGAAGTTAAGGGAGGAAAATTTCCCCAAGAAGAGAATACGTATAAATGAAAGTTATAAAAAATGTTTTACAGATGCAAAGAATTGCTTTAAAACACCTTAAAGATGACGATGAAATTGGGCTTGTTCCCACAATGGGAGCTTTGCATGATGGTCATATTTCTTTGTTTTTGAAATCTAAAAAAAATGACGATGTTACTATAGTGTCGATTTTTGTAAATCCTGTACAATTCGGACCTGATGAGGATTATTTAAAGTATCCAAGACCTATTAAAAAAGACTTGGAGATTTGTAAAAAAAATCATGTGGACTACGTTTTTATGCCGTCGGTAAATGACATGTTTTCACAAAATCATAGAACTTTTACAGAAGTAAAAACTATGCAGGATATTTTATGCGGACATTTCAGACCTATTCATTTCAGAGGTGTTGCTACGGTAATAGTTAAATTATTTAATATTTCGTATGCAAATAGAGCGTATTTTGGGATGAAAGATTTTCAACAACTTAAAATTATAGAAAAAATGACAAAAGATTTGAATTTTAGAACTAAAATTATTTCATGCCCGATTGTAAGAGAAAAAAACGGTCTTGCGCTTTCAAGCAGAAATTCTTATTTAAGTGTAGATGAAAGAAATGCGAGCGTGAATATTTCAAAAATTTTAAAAGAAGCTATGCAGGATTTTAAACATAAAGATTTAGTCTCAGTTAAGAAAAATACTTTAGATAAACTGCAGAGGATTATTAATAGTAAGATTGATTATGCTGAAGTTGTAAATTTTAACGATTTATCCATTGCGGATAAGAATACAAAAAAAGCTGTCTTTGTAGTAGCTATATGGATAGGTAAAACAAGACTTATAGATAATATTGTAATGACCAAGCAGAGTACAAAATGATGATAGAATCAGATTATTTAATTATAGGCAGTGGTATAGCTGGTCTTAGTTTAGCTTTAAAGGCATCTAAAAGTGGCAGTGTTTCTTTGGTTACAAAGAGAAAAATGTTTGATTCATCAACAGGTAAAGCTCAAGGCGGTATATGTTGCGTTACTGATAAATTAGATTCTTTTGAAGAGCATGTAAATGATACTTTAATTTCTGGTGCGGGTCTTTGCAATGAGAAAATGGTTGAAAAGATGATTGTAGAAGCTCCTAAAAGAATAAAAGAGCTCATAGATCTTGGCGTCAATTTTACTAAAAAAGATGGTTGCGATACAGAATTTGATTTAGGATTAGAAGGCGGACATACGAAAAGAAGGATTCTTCATGCTAAAGATATGACAGGCGATGAAATTGAAAATGTTTTAATAACGAATATAGAAAAACATAATAATATAGCTGTTTATGAAGAACATACTGCGATAGATTTAATTTTAGATAACACTAGCGTTTGTCGCGGTGCATATGTTTTAAATAATGAAAATAGTGATGTGGAGATTTTTGAATCAAAAATAACGGTTTTAGCGACGGGCGGTGCAGGAAAAGTATATTTATATACTCCAAATCCAGATGTTGCTACAGGCGATGGAATAGCAATGGCTTATAGAGCAGGAGCTGATATTGCAAATATGGAGTTTGTCCAATTTCATCCGACTTGTCTTTACAACAGCGTCGCCAGATCTTTTTTGATATCAGAAGC
>JAISRA010000111.1 GCA_031273885.1 Endomicrobium sp. | reverse complement strand
TGGTTTCCATCTTCCTCCCAACCTTCGTAATATTCTTTATAAGATTTCAATAACACAATGCCGCAGGCTTCTTTATCTCCAAACAGGGCAATTGCCTCTTTTGTCGCATTTTCTAAATCACGAAAACATACGATATTGCCAAAAGTCTTTACAGAATTTAAAATACGATTAGTTCTTGAAAATGCCTGTAATAGACCGTGTTGGCGTAAGTTTTTATCAACCCATAAGGTATTTAAAGTTGTTGCGTCAAATCCTGTTAAAAACATATTGCATACTATAAGTAAATCAACTTCACGATTTCTAACTCTTTGCGATAAATCTTTATAATAATTTTGAAACTTATCTGAAGAAGTATCAAAATTAGTTTTAAAATAGCCGTTATAATTCTCTATCGCTTTATCAAGGTAATCACGTGAACTTTTATCCAAACTTTCGGTATCAAAATCCTCATCAGGCAAAATCCCGTCTTCTGCCGTTGATTCATTTGCCCCAAAACTATAAATCAACGCAACCTTTAGTTTATCCTCAGGCAAATCCGTCATTTGTTTCTGAAATTCCGCATAATACATTTTTGCGCTTTCAATTGAACTAACCGCGAAAATAGAATTAAATCCAGCAAGTCGCCTGTCTTTTAATTTATAAAAGGTATTCCGTTTAGTTTTATGATTAAAGTGTTCGCGGATATATCTGACAATTTCCGAAATTCTTTGAGGGGACAGCCATGCTTTTTTCATATCAATCGCATGCACTTTTTTATCCTCGATATTATCTTTCATTTTCATAGTGTTGATATAGTCAACCCTAAAGGGCAAAACATTCTCATCGTTTATAGCGTCAACAATCGTATAGGAGTGTAATTTGTCACCAAAAGCCTGCTCTGTAGTTTTTAACTGTGGATTACCATTGCTTGCGGAATTAGCCGCAAAAATAGGCGTGCCTGTAAATCCAAAAATATGATAATTCTCAAAACTTTTTATAATCTTACTGTGCATATCGCCAAACTGCGAGCGATGGCATTCGTCAAAAATAATAACAATATGTCCTTTAAAAATAATATGCTCTTTGTTTTGGTTTATAAACCTGTCTAACTTTTGAATAGTGGTAATAATAATTCGCGCATTCGTATCGTCAAGCTGACGGGCTAAAACAGCCGTTGAGGTATTAGAATTAGCAGCTCCTTTTTCAAATTTATCGTATTCTTTCATAGTTTGATAGTCTAAATCCTTTCTGTCAACTATAAAAAGAACTTTATTTATATAATTTAGCTTGCTTGCAAGCTGCGCCAATTTAAAACTCGTTAAAGTTTTGCCGGAACCGGTTGTATGCCAAATATATCCGCCCGCTTTAACAGTACCTAGTTGTTTGTAGTTTGTACTCAGCTCTATCCTGTTCAAAGCCGCTTCCGTTGCCGCAATTTGATAAGGACGCATTACAAGCAAAAGATCTTCCGCTGTGAATATGCAATATTTTGTTAAAACGGCAAGAAGTGTATGTTTGGAAAAAAATGTTTTCCCGAAATCCATTAAATCCGCTATTCGTTTATTTTTAGCGTCTGCCCACCAAGATGTAAACTCAAAGCTATTGCTTGTTTTTTTACTACTTTTCAACTGACTGTTGCCAAGTTCTTTGATATGTGTCTGGCGCGTTGTATTAGAGTAATATTTCGTATGCGTCCCGTTGGAAATTACAAAAAGCTGAATAAATTCAAAAAGCCCCGTCTCTGCCCAAAAACTGTCGCGCTGATAACGATTAATCTGGTTAAATGCTTCCCTTATAGCGACCCCTCGTCTTTTAAGTTCTATATGAACCATAGGCAAACCGTTCACTAAAACCGTAACATCATAGCGGTTTCGCCTATCTCCTTCAGCTTTATACTGGTTTATTACCTGTAAAGAATTATTATGAATATTTTCTTTATCAAGAATATAAACATTTTTTGTAAAACCATCATCGCGTTTTAAGTCATAAATAAAATTTTCTTGAACTTTTCGTGTTTTTTCTGCAATGCCTTCATTTTGGTTGGCAAGATAATCATTTAAAATCTGTTTCCATTCGTTTTCGGAAAATTCATAATCATTTAATTTGCTTAATTGGCGGCGCAAGTTTTTCAACAAATCATCAGATGTTTTAATTTTTATGTATTCATAGCCATTTTCTTGTAAAAGTTTTATAAAATCAGCTTCCAAATCCGCTTCGCTTTGATACTTTTTGACAAATTGATATTGCGCCTTATATTCAGCAACAACAGTTGAAATAGCAGTTTGTGCAACTAAATTATACTTAACCATAATATTCTTATGCTTCCTTAAAAGTTAATAGCTTATTTCTATAATATTCATATTGCTTTCTGCGGGCAGCAAGTTCTGTTGGCAAACCTTCCGAAATATCATTTATTAATTTATCAAATTTGTCTAAAATACACACAATTTCTTTTTGTACTTCTAGCGACGGTATTGGGATTTTGATTTTTCGCAAATTTTGTTGATTAATCTTAGGAGGTATTCCTCTAACAATACCAGACACATCACAAGTTGATAACCAAAAATAAATAAATCTAAGTAAAGCTATTCCAGATTTTTCTTGTAAAATATGTGCATGATTATTAACCCATATTTTTCCAACCACCCAATTTAGTATAGGTGTCTTATCTGCATTTATAACACTTCCATCTTCGCCAAGCAGTAAATATGTACCATCAAATATGTAATCCTCTACATAATCCTGAATTCCATTCGCTCCATAATATGGATATTTGCCAGAATTTCGTTTTTCTTTTGATACAGGTTTGCGCAAATTATCAAGAATATCACAAACAGCTCCCAACTCTCGAAACTCCACGCCGTTAAAGCAACGTTCGGTAATTAACTTGTTAATACGATAATATTCATATTGCTTTTGCCTTGCCTCCAGCTCTGCCTCCAACTTTGCTTCCAACTCTGCCTTCAGCTCTGTAAATTTATCTAATATACGCACAATTTCTTTTTGCACTTCTAGCGGTGGTATTGGGATTTTACAAAATTTTAAAAGACCAAAGTGACGAGTATATTTACCAGATTTTTTATAAAAATTATTCATAGCATAATATAAATATTTTGCAATTAGATTATTCGGAGCAGTCCCTAATATTTTTATGCCATCGGCACCTTGAGCAAAAGCAAAATTAACATATTTTATCGTTTCGGTATGGTCGCCAAAAATAACATACTCTCCATTATTTATTATTGTGCCAATATCATTAATATATCCAACTATAAAATTTTGTCCTTGGTCAATAATAGGAAACTGCCCAGTATTTTTATACTGATTTTTTGCTATTTTTTTCGGCGGGGTTATGGTAAAAACACAATCTTCGTTTAACAGTTCCCCCAACTCCTTATATTCCACACCGTTAGGGCAAAGTTTATTGATTAATTGTTGTAGTTTATTTTTCATTTTGAATTGTTTTTATAATTCTTCTATTCTAAACTCCGAGTACCCTTCATAATAATAACTAATATCTATCCCTTTCATAAAAATTTCTCGTTTATTTATTTCATCAGTTAAGGCATCTTTTAAAATATACTTTATTTCAATATCTTTAACTACACTCCTCTCCATTGCCGATAAATAGTCTTTTTTATTAACTAAATTCCAATCTACTACTTTTTTTATTTCATTTTTTAAAATTAAATCCAACCAAATCCTTGTTGTTCTGCCGTTTCCTTCTCTAAACGGATGGGCTATGTTCATTTCAACATATTTTTCAATAATTTCGTTAAAATTCGTTTGAGGCATTTTGTCAATATTTTCAAGCGATACTTTCAGATATGTTATAGGAGTAAAACGAAAATTTCCTTTAGAGATATTGACTTCGCGAATATCACCTGCAAAATCATAAATATCTGCAAACAATAACTTATGAATTTTGGCTAATCCTTTGAAAGTCCCGACCTCAATTTTATCAATCTCTCCCGTTTCAAACAGCTGTTTAGCTTTTTGCTTGCTAATTTTTTCCTCAAGTCTGTTTAATTCAAGCTGATTTGTAATATTTAGTTTATTTGCTAAAACCATTCTA
>JAISRA010000064.1 GCA_031273885.1 Endomicrobium sp. | reverse complement strand
GGGAGTTAACGATAAATTCGGAGAGTCAGGCGATGCTATGGAGTTAATGAAGAAATACGGGTTAAAAGATGTAAATATAGTGGATGCAGTTTTAAAAGTATTAAAAAGAAAATAAAATGCCGAAAAGGATTATATTGGTTGTTTTAGACAGCGGAGGCATTGGGGAACTTCCCGATGCCTCCATTTACAACGATAAAGGTGCAAATACAGTCGGACATATTTTTGATTCAATGGGAGAGTCTTTTTCTCTACCTAATATGGCTAAACTTGGATTGTATAAAATCTTAAATACAAAAAATCATTTGCCAAGTATTGACGTTTTAGGTTGTTATGGAAAGATGATGATGAAGTCTCCTGCAAAGGATACAATAGCGGGTCATTGGGAAATGTCTGGTATAGTTCTAGAAAAACCGTTTCCTGTGTATCCAAATGGCTTTCCTAAAGAAATAATAGAAGTATTTGAAAAACAAATAGGTACAAAGGTGATAGGCAATTGTGCTGCTTCCGGAACAGAAATAATAAAACAGTTTGGAGATGAACACAAAAAGACAGGATATCCTATTGTCTATACATCAGTCGATTCGGTATTTCAAATAGCAGTTCACGAAGAAATATTTGGATTAAATAGATTGTACAAAATATGCCAAATTGCAAGAAATCTTTTACAAGGCGGTAATGCTGTAGGAAGAGTTATCGCAAGACCTTTCATAAATATGGACGGCAATTATAAAAGAACAACAAATAGAAAAGATTACTCTTTAAATCCTTTTGAAACTACTATTTTAGATAAAATAAAGGATTCCGGTGGTGATGTTATTGCAATAGGCAAAATAGAAGATATTTTCAATGCTAAAGGAATAACTAAGGCAGTTCATACTAAAGGTAATATAAATGGTATGAATATAACTTTAAATGAAGTAAAACAATCTTTTGTTAAGAAGCAAACATTGATTTTTACAAATCTTGTTGATTTTGACATGCTTTGGGGACACAGACGTGACGTTAAAGCTTATGCTAAGGGGCTTAAAGATTTTGATGTTTTTCTGCCCGAACTTATTGAGAATTTTAGGGAAGATGATATACTTGTCATTACAGCCGATCACGGTTGCGACCCGACATATGTGTTTCATACCGATCATACAAGAGAATACGTTCCACTCTTAATGTATGGCAAAACAATCAAAAAAAATATTAATTTAGGAGTAAGAGAAACAATATCTGATATTTCGCAGACTTCTGCGGATATTTTTGAACTTCCTGCGATGAAATATGGAAAAAGTTTTAAAAATTTGATTTTTTAAATATTTTTATTTCATGATAATGTCTCTATAACTTGCAGTTATAAAATCAAAAGAAGGTGAAGCCATGAAATTAAATATACTCCAGAAGATTCAAAAAACAAAAGATGCAATACTTTCTTTAAAAAATTTTAATCCAACAATTGCACTTGTCATAGGTTCGGGACTTGGAGATATAAAAAAGCAATTCAGAGTACACAAAACAATAAAATATTTTGAAGTGCCTTATTTTTCTAACCCTACAGTTAAAGGACATGATGGAGAACTTCTTCTTTCCACTAGTAATAATGCTGATTTGGTTATTTTTAACGGACGGTTGCACTATTATGAGGGTATTCTTCCTAAAGATGTTATTTATAGTGTAAGAGTTATGAAATTTTTAGGCATCAAAACTCTTATACTTACGGCTGCGGTCGGCGGATTAAATAAAAAGTATTCTACTGGTGATATTGTTATTTTAAATGATCACATAGATTTTACAGGAAATAGTCCGCTAATTGGGCCACATTTGTGTGAGTTTGGAGAGCGTTTCCCAAATATGGAAGATGTCTATTGTTCTTATTTAAGAAAAAAAGCACTAGACACGGCAAAGAATTTTAATATCAAAGTTCATGAAGGCGTTTATTTCGGTGTCTCAGGTCCTGCATATGAAACGCCAGCTGCTGTAAAGGCATTTCAGAGACTTGGTGGCGATGTTGTGGGAATGTCTATTGTTTATGAAGCTACTGTGGCAGTTCAGATGAAGATAGATGTTTTAGGTCTTACATATATTGCAAATATGGCAACAAATCTGCATAACAAAACTTTGAGCCACTCTGAAGTTCTTGAAAACGGCAAAAAAGTGAGTGCAAACATGTCGAAAATAATAAAAAGCATTGTTGCTTTTATTGGTACAAAAAGTTAAATAGAATTTATGGTGATTGACTATATAATAGTTGCAATATATTTTTGATACTATACTACAATTATATATATTATTTAAGTATTATTTCTAAAAAAATGTGAAAAGACAAGACATAACCGCACCGCTTGTTTTCGATATAAAACAGCTGTAGGCATTTTTATAAAAAAGGCATACAGTCGTGCTGTTAGTGATTTAGAACAAAAGAGAAACAGTGTAATAAAACAAGCTAAAATTATTAGGATGCACTGCATCAATCTTCATTAAAAGATATCTGAAAATATAAATAGAAATTTAATAAGGGAAATTAACTATGACCGATACTAAAAAAGAATGGAAAATAGTTAAAGAGGATGTTAAAAAAGTATCTGACGTAGCTTATTCTTTAATGCTAGATCAAAAAATTGCTAAAGTGCTTGTAGGCAGAGGAATTGACACCGTTGAAAAAGCCAGACAATTTATAAGTGGTGGAATTGAAAATTTACATAATCCTTTTTTATTTTCAGACATGCAAAAGGCTGTTAATAGGATAAGAATGGCTTTAGATCTACATGAATCTATTCTTGTTTACGGCGACAGAGATGTTGACGGTATCACTGCTATAAACGTGGTAGTAAACACTATAAAGCTTTTAGGTGGCAAAGTTCAATGGTATGTTCCTGCCGATGAAGGATATGGCATTCATAAAGATATTCTTTTAAAGTATGCCGCCGGCGGTAATGTTAAAATTTTAATTACTGTTGACTGTGGTATTTCAGCTTTGGAAGAAGTTGCCTATGCAAAAAAAATGCTTGGCATGCATGTCATAATTACAGATCACCACGAACCTCCTTATGAGGGCATTCCAAAAGCCGATGCAGTTATAAATCCTAAAGTCTATAATTCGAATTATCCTTTCAAAAGTATAGCTGGGTGTGTTGTATCATTAAAATTGATGCATGCGCTTATGCTTACTTTTTGTAAAGAATATGACAAGGAAATTGCGTTATGTTATGGCATAAAAAATAATGATGATTTTTCTGGCAGTTATATTTGTTTGAAAAATGGGTTAGAAACAAAAAAAGCTGATTTTAGATCTGTCCAAGAAATCAAGGGTGGGTTGAAGGAAATGTTTAAAATTTATACAAATGGTACAGATATAAGAGATGTTTTAATACAAAATAACACTTTTCTAAAAGACAAAATCATCGTAATTAAAAATGAAAATCCTGCCAATAACATTACAGATCTTGGTGAAGCGTATAAAATACGGCAGTACAACGACGATATAATTAAAAATTTTTTTGAAAATAATCTTGATTTGTGCGCTCTTGGTACTATTGCTGATTCTATGCCGTTAATTGACGAAAATAGAATCATAGTCAAAAAAGGCTTAAAAATAATAGAAAATAATCCTCATGCAAGACCTGGACTGGGACTTTTAATAGATGACATGTCGATTTCACAAGACGTTCAAAATATTACGGCAAAAATGATTTCGTGGAATGTTACACCGGTGTTAAATTCGTCTGGACGTATGGCGAGAGGCACATTATCTGCGCAGCTTCTGATGACAAAAGATGCATTTCAAGCGAAAGATTTGTATTCTGATATAGTTAAATTAAATAAAGACAGACGATGGCTGCAGTCCGCAAATATCGAACAGTTTAAACAGCTTTTAAAGGAGCAGTGTAATCTTGAAAATGATAAGGTTTTAATAATTAAGGCATTAAATCTTGAACACGGTGTTACTGGTATTATCGCATCCCAGATGGTTAAAACATATTTTAAGCCGGCGTTTTTGTTTATTAGTGATGGTCAAGAAGCAACGGGAGCTGCAAGATCTGTTGACGGTTTTGATGTTGTTGCGGCTCTTGAAAGCGTAAAAGATATTCTCGTAAAATACGGCGGACACAACCAAGCGGCAGGCTTTACCTTGGAAGATTCTAAAATAGAAGAGTTTATAAAAAGAATTTCCGAATATGTGGATAGAAATTTAATAGAAAAAACTTCTGGAAATACTATGCTTATTGAAAGCGAGTTAAAAATTTCAGATATTACTGTAGATTTTCATAAACATGTAGAGATAATGGAACCTTTTGGTATTGGTAATATGAGACCTATATTCTACATAAAGGGCGTTGTACCTACTGAAATTTCTGTTTTTGGTAACAGAGGAGAGCATTTAAAATTTAAAATTTCAAGCAAAGGAAGCAGAAATGTGCGAGCTGTTTTTTGGAATAAAGCAAAACTTGCAAACAC
>JAISRA010000039.1 GCA_031273885.1 Endomicrobium sp. | reverse complement strand
GAGCATATTGAAAATGCAGGTATACACAGTGGGGACGCTACTATGGTATTTCCATCGCAAAAAATATATACTCATACAGTAAATATTATAAAAGATATAGTGAGAAAAATAGTTAAAAGTCTTAATTTAAATGGTCCTTTTAATATACAGTTTATAGCAAAAGATAATGACATTAAAGTTATTGAATGTAATGCAAGAGCATCGAGGTCATTTCCATTTATTTCAAAAGTTTCAGGAGTAAATCTCGCTGAACTTGCTTGCAAAGTAATGAATAATGAAAAGGTAAAAAAGATTTTAGTTGATGAAAGTGAAATACCTTATGTAGGTGTTAAAGCTTCAATGTTTAGTTTTCAAAGATTAGATGGAGCAGACCCTGTTGTTGGCGTAGATATGGCATCTACCGGCGAAGTCGGTTGCTTGGGTGAAAAATTTAATCATGCAATGCTTCTTTCAATGGAAGCAACACAAATAAGAAAACCTAAAAAAGGAATTCTTTTAAGCACAGGCAGAGAAAGAGATAAAGTTAGGTTTATGGAAGTGGTTGATAATCTTTATAGACTTGATGTTCCTATTTACGCAACGAAAGGTACAGCAAAATACCTTGAGGGCAGAGGCTATAAGGTTAACGTGGTTCATTGGAACCGTCAGCCACGTGCAGTGACTATAATAATGGAAAGAAAAGTGGATTTTGTGATAAATATAAATAAAAATTTAAGTGTTGATGAGCTTAGCAATAATTCCGAAATAAGAAAAACAGCTGTTAAATGCGGTTGTTCTATCTTAACTAATCTTGAAAAAGTTATGGCTTATTTGAGAGCTTACGACTCATACGGTGAGCTGCAAAATATTGATAATTGTATTAGGTTATAAATTTTATAATGCCGCTACACAACTTTCATCTACTTTTAAGTCTTAGGAGTTTAAAGGAATAGATTTATATGAATTCATGAGCGGTAATTCATCACAAATACGCAAAGTATTGTGATTTTTGTTTTTATTGAAAAGGAAATAGTAATGTGTGGAATAATAGGTGTTGAAAATAACGATAATGCTGCTATTATAACTTTGTCAGGGCTTCTTACTTTGCAACATAGAGGGGAAGAATCTGCAGGTATAACAATCAGTGGTGAAGAAAAGATGAAAACTTTTAAAGCCATGGGGCTTGTTTCAAGTGTTTTTAATGAAGATGTTTTGATAAATAATTTCCCCGGAACTGCTGCTATAGGTCACGTTAGATATACAACTTCTGCAAAAAGTTCTTTAATAAATGCTCAACCTTTCCAGATAAGCTGTATTCACGGTAATATTGCGGTAGCTCATAATGGGAATATCACAAATTTTCTTGAAATAAAGCAAATGCTTTTAAAGAAAGGTGCGATTTTTAGTCATACTGCTGATACTGAAATATTGCTTCATCTTATTGCTATGGCCAAAGGTAGTTTTGCGGACGTAGTCGTGGATTCTTTACGTAAACTCGAAGGAGCTTTTTCGCTTGTAATTCTTAAAGACAAGACTCTTATCGGTGCTAGAGATGAACATGGTTTTAGACCTTTGGTTTTGGGGAAAATAGATGATTCATATATAATCTCTTCAGAGAGTGCGGCAGTCGAGGTTATTGGTGGTACATATATAAGAGATATAAAGCCCGGTGAAGTTATTGTTATAGAAAAGGGGCTAATTAAAAAATCTTTTTCATATAAAAAATTAAAAAAACAAAATACTTGTATTTTTGAGCAGGTTTATTTTTCAAGATCTGACAGTATAATGTTTGGTCAAACTGTAAAAGAAGCAAGAGTAAAAATGGGAGAATATCTTGCCAACCAGATGAAAGATATCAAAGCTGATATTGTTATGCCTGTTCCGGATACTGGCTATTTTGCGGCGCTTGGATTTTCGAGAACTTCAAATATACTTTTTGAAAACGGATTTGTAAGGAATCATTATGTGGGGAGATCTTTTATAAAACCGTCGCAGCACTTAAGAGATTTGACGGCAAGACTTAAACTTCGTCCAATAAAGGAAGTTGTAAATGGGAAAAAAATAGTTCTTGTTGACGATTCTATAGTAAGAGGGACAACATCAAAACGACTTATAAGTATTTTAAGAGAAGCTGGTGCGGAAAAGATATATTTTGTGTTGTCGTGTCCTCCTATAATTGGTCCATGTTATTACGGGATTGACACACCGAGTGAAGAGCATTTGATAGCTGCGAATAATTCCGTAGAAGAGATGATAAAATATTTAGATGTAGATAAGTTAATCTTTCTAAGTTTAGAAAATCTTATTAAGGCTTGCTCTTGCTCTTTTGATAACAAGAAAGAAAATGTTTTTTGTACATCGTGTTTCACAGGGAAGTACCCTACAAAAATTTCAAAGAATACTTATAAGAAAGGCTGTTAAATGGCAAAGTATATTTTTATTACCGGTGGAGTTGTAAGTTCCTTAGGTAAAGGAATTTCAGGTGCAAGTGTAGGCAAGCTACTTCAACTACATGGTTTTAAAGTTAATATGATTAAATTTGATCCTTATATAAATGTAGATCCGGGAACAATGAATCCTTATCAACACGGTGAAGTTTTTGTTACTATTGATGGAGCAGAATCAGATTTAGATTTGGGAACTTATGAAAGATTTTTAGATGTTTATACAAGCAAATCAAATACAAACACTGCAGGTGATATTTATCAAACTGTAATCAATAAAGAAAGAAAGGGGGATTACGACGGTGATACAGTGCAGGTTATCCCTCATATTACTGACGAAATAAAGAAACGTTTTGTTGCCTTAAAAGACGCCTGTGATATTTCTATAATTGAAATCGGTGGTACGGTCGGAGATATTGAAGGTCTACCATTTATGGAGGCTGCAAGACAGTTTCAGCTTGAAAATAGAAAAGATGATATTTTGAGCATACATGTTACTCTTGTTCCATATATTGCTGGTGCTCATGAATTGAAAACAAAACCTACGCAGCATTCTGTAAATAAATTGAGGGAAATAGGTATTTTGCCTGGCATGATAATATGCAGGACGACAGAGTACGTACTGGATGAATCTATAAAAAAAAAGATATCTTTGTTTTGTAATGTTAAGAAAGAATGTGTGGTTGAGGCATTAGATGTGCCATCAATTTATTATATCCCGGAAGCGTTTTATAATCAAAAAATAGATTTGTTGATTATGAGAAAACTTAATATAAAACCTAAGAAAAAATTTGATAAAACATGGTTTACAAAAATAAAATCTCTAAGTGAATTTAATAAAATAGTTAAAGTTGCCGTCGTTGGTAAGTATGCGGATCTAAAAGATGCTTATAAGTCTATTGATGAATCGTTAAGTATTGCCTCGGCACAATTAAAAGCGAAAGCGGAAATTCATTATCTTGGAGCTGAAGATAAAGATTTGCTTAAAAAGCTAAGAGATTATGATGCTGTTTTGATTCCTGGCGGATTTGGAATCAGAGGTGTAGAAGGGAAGATAAAGGCAATAACGTACGCGAGAGAAAATAAGATTCCATTTCTTGGTATATGTTTAGGTATGCAGTGCAGTGTTATAGAGGTGTCAAGAAATTTAGCGAGACTTAAAGGAGCAAATTCAACAGAATTTGATGAAAATACAAAATATCCCGTAGTAAAAATTCTTGAAGAACAAAAAAATGTTAAGTACAGAGGAGGAACAATGAGACTTGGAAATTACAGGTCTCAGATAAAAAAAAACACTTTGGCTCATAATTTATATAAGTCTATTGAAATTGAAGAGAGGCACAGACACAGGTATGAAATGAACCCCGAATTTGTGAGTATATTGGAAAAATTCGGGCTTTTTGTATCTGCATATCATAAAGAGATTCTTCCTGAAATTGTTGAATTAAAAGCTCATCCGTTTTTTATAGGAGTTCAGTTTCATCCAGAGTTTGCTTCAAGACCTATGAAAGCTCATCCTCTTTTTAAAGGTTTTATAAGTGCTGCTATAAAGAGAAAATAAAGTTGATATTTATATATTATATTGCTGAAAAATTAGAAATCAAATTGAGTTCTGATTCCATAAATTAACATATCGCTATTGCACGACGAATTTTTACCATTAGGGTCTCTTATGTATTGTATAGCAGGTGTTATAGCGACATGATTGTTTAGAGTTAACTTGTAGTACAATTCTATTTCTGTTTCGGCGTTGCTTTTGTAGTTATTATTAGTAACAATTTTATTGTTTTTACATTTTTTTAGTTTAGACGATCCATATATTTGTCCTATAGCAAATCCAAATGCGTCATTGTCTCTTGACCATGCTGTACCTTTGATTTCTGTACCAACGCTCCACGTCAAAGAAAGAGGAAGATTGAAACTATCGCTATTTTTTGTAATGTCCATAACATTCACTGGAAGATTTTTATATCCAAGTCTTCCAAAAACGGCAAAAATTTCATCTATTTTTTGATCTGCGCTTATGCCAAGACCGTAAGTTTCTGATGTGTAGGAGTGATGTTTTCTGTCCGCCCATAAGTATGCTCTGTAATTACTGCTTTTAAAAGGTTTATAATTTGCTTGAACAATATTAAAACTGCCACTATCGATATGATCGATGTCTTTTATATAATAAGCATAGGAAATATCAAGTATGTCAAGCGCCGTATAGTTTAGTCTTAATGCAAGATGCTGTGGCATTGAATTAATTGTTTTGTCAGTTGTAAAGGTACCAGTAATAAATTGTGATGTTTTATCTTTCGCATATTTATTTTCAGCAAAAGGACCAGAGTCTAATTTCCCAAAATCTATTGTAAGTTTATCATTTATAAAAGATTGTTGATAAAATAACTCGGTAATTTTGACTAATATGTTCCCCTTGAAATCTGTTGAATCCGCGCTAGCATTTACTTGTGCATAAGTAAGTGAATTTTTTTCTCCTTCTCCTGCCTCTAATCCTAAACCTCTTCCGGCCTTGAAACGAACGAGAATCTTTCCATTATTTTCAAATTCTTTTATTAATTTTAAGGAAAGTAAATATGTTGCGCTGTATTTTGAATCCTTTTTGGGAGTTTGTGTTTCTTTAAGATTAGTTATTCTGGGTGTTCCTTGTATGACAATCGTACCGCTGCCAGTAACTTGAATTCCAAATTGCTCTGCTAAGCTGTCCGCTGCCAACACTTTAGACGTTTTGCTTACTAACATAAATATACTGACCACTGTTAAAACTACAATCGTTTTTTTCTTCACTATTTTCTCCTTTTCGTTTACGACTGTAAAAAATTACTATGTACTCGGACCTTACATTTGATTTTATAAATCTTTGCTATATTTGACATCTTCTCTTTTTTTATCTACAGACAATACAATCATACATGATATGCCCATCAATTACGTCACTAAAAATAAGAAGAATAGCACATCAAACTTAAATACTTGTCGTAATCTGCATATATAACTTCAGCGATAATCAGGAGAACTTTTAATATGTTTGTTTTATCTATAATAATGCTTATTATTTTAAAATATTAGTATTCATAAATTACTTTTTTATATATGTAGTATCAAAATTTGCAGACATAGAATAAATGTTATAATTGTTGTAAACTTTTAGTATAATAGTAAAAAGTAGAAGAAGATGCAAATGGAGACGTAAGTTTCGGATGCATTAAATAATATGATAATTGTTCCAAAACGGTCATTGATAGGTATGCTCCTTTTTAAAAATTTGATTGTGGAGTTAAAAAAGAAAAGTGGTCTAAGGGATGTGCAAAGCCTATTATTTTTGTGTTGATAGGTCATGTCTTGATGCTTCTCATATATATCTTAATCAAGTGATAGAGAAGCAGCTTCGCTATTTTTTAGTTTAGTAGTTTATTTGATGGACAATTGGAGTCGTTCCCAGTGCTGAATTGTCTTTGCAGTTTATGTATTTGATTCTCAAAAAAGTTAAATACACATTTTTTGATATTTCGTGAATTACAAACCTGAGAAATTGCAAAAATTTTAGCTGTTTTTGAAAAGGCAGAGTATGATATAAAGTGTTGTAGCAATACTTGATAAATTCAAAAAAAGTAGTCTGTTCTAAAAGATGATAGTTTTATATAAAATATGTTAATAAATTTGTAGGAAGGGTGCATTTTGTTAAAGATTTGACTGAAGAAAAATTACTTTAGCAGTGTATTTAAAAGGCATTTCAAAAATATTTGTATATGCTCTTAAATATTCAATTTTAGCTTTAGCGTGTGTGATGGATGCGATAAAATTTATTTTAGATGTTGTAGGGCAGGGCATCCTGTTTGCCATATTCACATTGAGTCTATTAGAAAAGTTGGATTTATTGATGTGGAAGCATTGCATATAAAAAACATTTGGGAAGTATAGTTAATAGATTTTTAAATATGGGTTAAGAGTTTAATCTAACGTACGTAACGGAATTGTTCGATTGCCCGTGGTCCTTGCAAAAAAGAAAAAACTGTATTGACAAAATGCAAGTATTTTATTTGGTGTTGTATATTTAAAAAATAAAAAAAAAGTTGACAAATTAATTTGTATGTCATCATTGAGAGGAACCCAAATGTCCTCAATTAAGCAATTCATGTCACTGATTGTATTTTAACTTTAGTTGTTAGAATTTATGGGATACATAAATAAAACCGTGTTTATTAACTATTTAAGCTGTCCCACTTTGGGCTGGATGGCAAAAAGGAGTATGCTTCCAAGACTTAATAAAGGGCTTAACAACAAACTTCTTGCACTTGAACTAAAAAATATTCATAAAATATTATGGCAACTTTTCCCTAATGCTATAAACGCAAAAACATTTAAAACTTATAATTTATCTTTAGATATTAAAGATTTAGTTTTAAGCTCTGCCATTGAGACAATTTTCGAAGCGGCATTTGTTGCAGACGGTTGTTATGCGAAAGTTGATATGTTGCAAAGGCTTGAAGGCAATGCATGGCATTTATTTGAGGTAAAGTTAGGCAATAAATATAAAACCAAGTATGTTAATGATATATCGTTTAACACAATGGTTTTGGCAAAATCCGGTGTAAATGTGTGTAAGGCCACTATTCTTCATTTATCAAATGACTATCGTTTAGGAATGGATATATTGCAGTTTTTTAAAAAACTTGATTGTACTGAAAAAGTCGAATTGAAAGTCCAAGAATTCTTAACTATTGTAGGCAAGGCTTTTGAAGATATTGAATCTGAAAATATGCCAAAACCTTACTTAAAAAAAAGTTGTAAAAACTGCCCTGTGTTTGATAATTGTATGGGAAAAGATATAAAAAATCATATATTTGATCTGCCGAGACTCTCTATATCTGCAATAGATAAATTAGTAGCTTTGGGTGTGGATACAATTGAAAAAGTCCCTGGTGATTTTAAGCTTACGGCAATGCAGAAGATTGTTAAAAATTGTGTTTTAGCAAATACAACTTATATATCTGAAAATTTAAAGACAGAAGTCGAAAATATAAAGCAACCTTTTTATTATCTTGATTTTGAATCCGTAACTACTATAATGCCTTTGTATTCTGGTATAGCTCCGCACACGCAGCTTTTAACGCAGTTTTCGTTGGATAAAACCGACAGTTTAGGGAATATATTAAATCATTGTGAGTATATTGCAGATCAGACTAGAGATTGCCGTCGTGAGATTGTTGAAAAACTTATAGAATATCTTGGCGAAAACGGCAGTATTATAACTTATGCAAATGCTGAACGTATTTTCATATCTAGTCTCGCGTTTTTTTTTCCTGATTTAAGTGAACAACTTAATAAAGTAATTGGAAGAATTACCGATCTTGAGTTAATTGTTAGAAAAAATTATTATAGTATAAATTTCCATGGACGATCGTCTATTAAAAAAGTTTTGCCTGTATTAATTCCTGAGATGAGTTATACAGATTTAGAAATATGTGATGGAGGTGATGCTGCTGCTGCTTTTGCTTTTATGGCTATGGGTTTTTATGATGATAAAAAAATAAAAGAAACAAAAATGAATTTACTACAGTACTGTGCCAGAGATACATTGGCGATGATTCGCATACATCAGTTTCTCATTAATGTAGTAAGTCAGAATGTATAAAATGACAGATCTTGTTAAAATTTATATAATCCTACTCAACTTGTACTTTTCCAAAGGGAATAAATTATCCCTGTTTTGGATGTTGGTGTCGCCAGTTTTATTGGAAATAAATTTTGCGAGTTGTTGCTAAGAGAGGTATAAGTGTTACCGTTATCGGCAATATGAGTAATTATTACAAGGACGGTCTTGAAATTAAAAAAATATTGATAAAATAATTAGTAAACATAAGTACAAACCGCAATCAATCTTGTTGCAAGTGCTGGTGGGTGATTGTAATAGAGGGAATTTGTTTAGTTTCTACAAATACATTTGGGACTTTGAATTTTATTGGTATAGCAAGACAAAAATAAAATAAAAAGTTTGTTTTGGCAGTAACAACATCATCTCTTTATCTGCAACAAGAACAATGTGTCATTTTTATCATTTCGTTGTCTGTCTGGGCCTCATATCAGTATTGTGAGGTGTTATGGCCTTTCCGGTAGATCGTTATATGATACAATACGATTTTATTATAAATATATTAAGTGGCTTGATGAAAATAAACATTATAAAATAAACTTAGTCAAATGAATTTAAATAAAATGACAAAATATAATTGGAACAGGACAAAAAAGACTGTAGATAGAATAGTATCTAGAAAATAAGTACTGGTTTACAAATGTAAAGCTTTGAAAAGAAAAAACAATGTATAAGCAATTAAATTATTAGAAAAAATTAATGCAAGAACTTCAAGATAGGTGTAATGGACAAGAATATATCGGACTACCTTTATCTGTAGTGCTTTCTAAAGAAAAGTTAAAGGTTTTGAAGTTATTAAAAGAAGAAAAAATTATATATACAAAGGAGGCCTTAAAAATATTAAATCAAGTAAAATTGTAATAATATAGTAATAGTAAGATGTGCTTGGAGGAAGTTATGGTACAAGATGAAAAACTTAAAGCATTAGATCTAGCTATTTTGCAAATTGAAAAAGAGTTCGGTAAAGAAGCTATTATGAGACTTGGAGAAAAACATTACAAAGAACAAGTTGACTCAATACCGACGGGCGCTCTTCCTCTAGATGTAGCCATAGGTATAGGTGGTATCCCACGCGGAAGAATAATTGAGATTTATGGTCCGGAATCTTCTGGTAAAACAACTTTAGCTTTATGTATGGTTGCTGAGGCGCAAAAGCTTGGTGGTATTGCGGCTTATATTGATGCAGAGCATGCAATGGATTCTGAATATGCTAAAAAGATTGGCGTAGATATAAGTAATCTTTTAATATCGCAGCCGGATTCTGGCGAACAGGGGCTTGAAATTGCGGATAAACTCATACGTTCAGGAGCAGTTGATATTATAGTTGTTGATTCAGTTGCAGCACTTGTTCCTAGGGCTGAAATTGAAGGTGAAATGGGAGATTCTTTTGTAGGTCTTCAGGCAAGGCTTATGAGTCAGGCTCTTAGAAAACTTACCTCAAACATTTCTAAATCTAATACCTCTATTATATTTATAAACCAGTTGAGACAAAAAATAGGAGTAATGTGGGGAAATCCCGAAACAACTCCGGGAGGACTCGCTCTTAAATTTTACTCATCATTGAGATTAGATATTAGGAAAATTGAATCAATTAAAAAGGGTGATGACATTTTAGGCAATAGGGTAAGAGTAAAAGTTGTAAAAAACAAAATTGCTGCTCCTTTTAAGCAAGCTGAATTTGAAATAATATTTGGGCTGGGTATTGATAAATTAGGGTATTTATTAGATATGGGTGTAAATTATGGGATAATTGAAAAAACAGGGTCTTTTTTTAGCTATAAAGGTGAAAGATTGGGACAGGGAAGAGATAATGTGAAATCATATTTATTTGCAAATTCTGCAATAACTCAAGATATAGAGTTTAGAATAAGGGAAAAGGTCTTTGGCGAAGAAAAAAAAAAGTATGAGAGGCAAAAAGAAGGGACTGTCAAAGTGTCTAAAAAATAAAGAGATTTTTTTTGACAATACATCTGTTGTTATATCCGGCGTTCTGACAGATATTAATTTAAGCAAATCTGTAGATTTTCATAAAAAAACAAATTGATTGCCACAATAGTTTAAAAAAAATAGATTCAGGATTTAATTATGGCATTGCAGTAATGAATAAAAACAGCAAAATAAAATCATTTATTGAAAAACCGTTATGGAGCGATGTTTTTGACGATAAAGTAAATACAGGTATTTATATATTTGATCCTGAATTTTTTTCAATTTATTCCAGAAGGTAATTTTTTTGATTTTAGTTTTTAGTATTGATTTATTTCCTTTTTTAATTAAAAATAAGAAGAAAATATATGGTTATGTGATGGATGAATATTGGACAGATATAGGAAATACGTCTGAATATAAAAAGGTTTTTTTGATGTACTTGACGCTCTTGACGCTAAAGTTAAGATTGATCCTGGAATTGAAAATGAAGCGAACGTCGTAGCGCCAAGTTTGATAAAAGCGCTAAGATATATACTCCATGCTTATAAGGAACAATGTCGTTATAGGAAAGAATGTTGAAATTGAGCCTGTTATATCGGACAATGTAAAAATAAGCAGTAGCGTTTATATCGGGAAATTAATATTATAGGAAAATTCAAAAGTTGGTAGTAATGTGAAAATAATAATACAATAATCGGGTCTAATAATATTGCATTGTTTGATCCTATAATGATGGGATATTCTAATAAATAAAACAGAGAATAATTAAATACAAAGAGGGTTTTATGACTAGTAAGCAAGGTTATTTTTTTACATCTGAATCCGTTACAGAGGGGCATCCTGATAAGATCTGTGATATAGTTTCAGATAGTATTTTGGATGCTATTTTGGAACAAGATCAAAAAGCTAGAGTGGCATGTGAGACATTTATTTCTAGAAAATTGCTTGTTGTCGGTGGGGAGATTAGCACATTCGCGAAAATTAATACAAGAGAAATTATAAAGCAGACTATAAAAAAAATAGGATATGATGATCCATCGTTTGGTTTTGACTACGATGCATGCGTCATTATGGACACAATAAATACGCAATCTCCTGACATTGCTATGGGTGTTGATATCGGTGGTGCAGGTGATCAGGGTTTTATGATAGGTTTTGCATGTAAAGAAACACCTGAACTTATGCCACTACCTATCATCTTGGCACATAAACTTTCTATGAAACTTACAGAAGTAAGAAAAAAAAATATTCTGCCGTATTTAGGACCTGACGGTAAAACACAGGTGACTATTGAATATGTAAACTGGATCCCAAAAAGATTGGATACTGTTGTTTTATCCACGCAGCATACTGAAGAAATTTTAGATAAAACAGGTGAGCATATAACAAAAAATGCTAAGGAAGAAATTTTTAATCAAATTATTGCCCCTGTCCTTGACAAGCTGATTGATAAAAATACAAAAATATATGTAAACCCTACAGGAAAGTTTTTGATGGGTGGTCCAGCGGCAGATACGGGTTTGACAGGAAGAAAAATAATAGTTGATACTTACGGTGGAATGGCAGCGCATGGTGGTGGAGCGTTTTCAGGTAAAGATTCTACGAAGGTTGATAGAAGTGCGTGTTATATGGCAAGACATATTGCAAAAAATATAGTCGCGGCAGGTATTGCTAACAAATGTACGGTGCAGCTTGCATACGCAATTGGAATAGCAGATCCTGTTTCTGTAATGGTTGATACTCATTATTCAGGTAAAATTCCAGGGATTATGTTAGAGTCTGTAGTAAAAAAGGTATTTCCTCTCACTCCCCAAGGTATTAGTGATTATTTGGAACTCCGTAAACCTATTTTTGGACAAACAGCAGCTTATGGACATTTTGGCAGAAATGGAAAAGATTTTACATGGGAAAAAGTTAATAAAATTGATGAATTAAAAGCAGCCGTGAAGATGTAATTTAGTTAGTCATTATCTCTCAACATATATGTTTTTATTGTGTGCTAAGAATATTAAATTTATATGAGTAATTGTTGTTACAAATGTGAGTGTTATCTCTTGTTGTGAAGGGTAAAAAGTATTTAAATTCAGAATTTGTCTATATTTGATAAGCTTTTAGGCAATTTGATAGAATTTGTACATGACAATTTTAAATCTTGAGAAAATTAAATGCTCTAAAGGACATCTCTTTGAGGCAAAATTACTTTCTGCAGTAAGTGTTTCTGATAACCCTGAGTTAAAAGAAGCCTTGGTAGCAGGAGAGGTCAATATTGTTTCTTGTCCTAAGTGTGGAGAGATATTTTATGCTGAGTGTTTTATACTTTACCATGACAGCAAAAATGAACTTATAGCTTTTGTGTATCCGTTAAGTTTTCAAGAGCAGGCAGTGCAATGCAAAGCAAAAATGAAGAAAGAATTTGAACTCGCTTTACTGAGTTTTGAAGAAAAACAAAAAATAAAATATGAGCCACTTTTGCTGTTTGGTATTGAAGATTTAGTTTTATTGTTGCGTACAGAGCAGGATATTGAAGATGAAGAGTCGATTTTGAAATATCTCGCTTCAAAACTTTCTCTAAATACCATAAAAATTGCCCCGAATCTTGCTAGAAAACTAGGAATTCCAAAGGTTCTTCCTATACCTAAAGGTGAAAAAAATCTTGAATTTAAATCTTTAATTTCAAGTTTACAGATCCTTATAAAACATAATCCAAATCTTTTGCATTATGTTGAATTTTTTGAAAAAATATTAAATCACAAAACAATTATTGATGATATAAAAAAATGACAACTCTGTTCCTCTACATGCTGACTTAAAAGCTATAAGAATTTCAAAGAATGATAAATCATTTGAAATAGCTTTAAATGAAGATTATCGATATTTCAAATATACTTTAGTAATATTGTATTTCCTGTATATATTAGAGCATAGAGGCAATTTTCTGTTTTAAGGTGGTATTAAAATTATGCAGTTTAATAAAAGGTTTTGGATTGTCTGGCCTTCAAATAAAAAACAATATTTGTGGAGAAAACTTCAAATTTATTAATATAAATTTAAAAAAATAAGCAGAGAATGCTCAAATTGTAAGAAGAGATACACTTCTTTTGAAGGACCGGAGGAAGTGTTTCTTATGGTTGTTAAGATAGAATATAAGGGAATCTTTTGATAGAAATAAATTTTTGGTAGGTATGTATGATAGAGCTTGCAGGTATCGTCCTATTTCAGCCAAGAGAATAGATAAAATTGTCAGTGAAATCGAAAATGAAATTATGAGTGAATACATTATGGAAATTTCTGTAACTATTATAGGTGAAAAGATTTTAGAAAAACTTTGGTATATTGATTTAGTGGCATATATAAGATTTGTAGTTGTTTATAAGAAGTTTGGCGATGTTGATACTTTTATAAAAGAAGTTAAAAAAGGAACATATAAAACGTCAGAAAAATAAAGAAAATTTATAATCATACAGTAGTCAGTAAGGTATGTATTTTAATTAGGAGATTGAGATGTTACAAGACAAAAAAGACTTGCTTCAAAATAAAGCTAGTTTAGCGAAAAATTCGCTTACTGTTTTTAGAAAACGATATTTAAAGAAAGACGAGAATGGGAATATTATTGAAAATGCTGAAGATTTATTTTACAGGGTTGCGGAAAATATCGCTCAGGCAGATAAAATTTATGATAGAAATGCAGATGTAGTTTCTTTAATAGAAGAATTTTATTTTGTAATGATTTCTCTTGATTTTTTGCCTAATTCACCGACTTTAATGAATGCCGGCAGACATTTACAGCAGTTAGCAGCATGTTTTGTTTTACCTATAGACGATTCAATGGATTCGATTTTTGAGACTTTAAAAAATACTGCCCTTATACATAAATCTGGGGGTGGCACAGGTTTTTCATTTTCAAGACTGCGTCCTAATAAAGATATAGTAAAAACAACGTCAGGAGTTTCTTCAGGTCCGGTCTCTTTTATGCAGGTTTTTAACGCTGCTACGGAAGCCATAAAACAAGGTGGTACAAGACGTGGGGCAAATATGGGAATTTTGAGGATAGATCATCCTGATATTTTAGAGTTTATAGCATGTAAAGATAAAAACGACAGTTTAAATAACTTTAACATATCCGTTGCTGTCACGAGAGAATTTATGGATGCTTTGGGAGATAGTAAAGATTATAATCTTTATAATCCCCGCAATGGTGAAATTGTCGGAAAATTAAATTCACAAGAAGTCTTCGATAAGATAGTTGATCAGGCATGGAAAAACGGTGAACCCGGCATAGTTTTTATTGATAGAATGAATGATAAAAATCCTACTCCGGAAATGGGTGTGATAGAATCTACAAATCCCTGTGGAGAGCAGCCGCTTCTTCCTTATGAAGCTTGTAATTTGGGTTCGATAAATCTTGGCCACTTTGTGAAATCTGGTGATGTTGACTGGGAGAAACTTGAAAAAACAGTAAAAACTGCCGTTCATTTTCTTGACAATGTTATAGATATGAACAATTATCCTATAGAAAAAATAGGAGAAGTTGCGCGTTCCAACAGAAAAATAGGGTTAGGGATTATGGGTTGGGCAGATTTGCTTTTATATTTGGGCGTACCTTACGGTTCGCAAAAATCTTTGTTGCTTGCTGAAAAACTTATGGAGTTTATTGAAGCTAAATCTCATGAAGCTTCAGAAAAACTTGCTGTTAAAAGAGGATCTTTCCCAAACTTTAAAAAAAGCATATATGCAGAAGGAAATCCTATAAGAAATGCGACAACAACTACAATTGCTCCTACAGGAACGATTGGAATAATAGCTTCAGCTTCTGGGGGTATTGAACCTCTTTTTGCTCTTGTTTATAAGAGAGCGCAGTGTCTCGATAATGAAGAAATATATGAAGTAAATCCGTATTTTGAAAAACTTGCGAAAAAAAAAGGTTTTTATTCACCGGAACTTATGGACAAAATAGCTGAAAAAGGTAGTATTTCAGGGTTTAAAG
>JAISRA010000036.1 GCA_031273885.1 Endomicrobium sp. | reverse complement strand
CCGCCCCTTTTGGATATCTTATCACACATGGTTTATTCGAATTTAATGCCGTTTTAAGCATGTGCTGTAATTCATCTTCGTCAGATGGGGACATAATAATTAATTTTGGGATATAGTTTAAATAAGATAGATCAAAAACCCCATGATTCGTTCCACCATCTTCTCCAACAAGACCTGCTCTATCCAAAGCAAAAATAACAGGAAGATTTTGCAAAGCAACGTCATGTATAAGATTATCAATTGCTCTTTGCATGAAAGTTGAAGATATTGCACACACAGGTTGCATCCCAGCCGCCGCCATTGCTGCTGCAAATGTTACTGCATGTCCTTCAGCAATGCCAACGTCAAAATATCTGTCAGGAAAATTTTGCGCAAATTTATCAAGGCCGGTTCCTTCTGGCATAGCAGCAGTTATTGCAACTATTTTTTTATCGACATGAGCTAGTTTTATAAGAGTCTCGGAAAAAATTTTTGTATATGTAACAGCTTTATTCTCCATTGTTTTACCAGTTTCAACATCAAATTTTCCAACACCATGAAATTTAATGGGGTCTTCTTCAGCAGGAGCATACCCTTTTCCTTTTTTTGTAATAACATGCAATAAAACAGGACCTTTTATATCTTTAAGATTTCTTAAAATAACTGTTAAATTATCTATATCGTGCCCTTGCACAGGTCCCACATAAGTGAAACCCATTTCTTCAAAAAGCATACCCGGGAAAAGCATTACTTTCACTCTTTTGATAAGCTTTCTAAATGGCGAGCCGAACCCATGAAACCTGCTTACGGTTTTCATAACTTTTTCTTCGACTTTTCTTGCCATACCCGCAGTCAAAAGCTTTGCAAGATATCCGGCGATAGCACCAATCTTTTGTGAAATAAACATTTCGTTGTCATTTAGTATAACAAGCATATTTTTTTTTAAATGTCCTGCATTTTGTAAGCCTTCAAAAGCAAGCCCATTTGTCATAGAGCCATCACCAATAATAGCAACCACTTTGTATTTTTCATTTTTTAAATCTCTTGTAACTGCGAATCCTAAAGCAGCAGAGATTGATGTTGAAGAATGTCCTACACCAAAAACATCGTGCTCAGATTCTGATCGTTTTGGAAAACCGCTTAAGCCGTTATGAATTCTTATAGTTTCAAACTCGTCTTTTCTGCCTGTAAGAATTTTATGCGCATAAGATTGATGTCCTACGTCCCAAATTATTTTATCAGTAGGGGTATTGAATACACGATGTATAGCAACAGTTAAATCAACGACCCCAAGACTCGAAGCTAAATGACCACCATTTTTTGAGATTGTATCTATTATTTTTTTTCTTATTTCTTTTGCAAGAACAGGAAGATTTTCTTTTTTTACTTTTTTTAAATCCTGAGGATTATTTACGATATCTAATATTTTCATTATTTTACACCTTTTACCTTCTAACTTCAACAAGTCACTATATTCCACAAAGGCGAGGTTAGCGATCATTTAATGCGATCTATTTGCCATATAATCTGCCAGCTGAATAAAAACTTCGGATTTACCGCCAAATATAGACACTGCTCTTTTTGCTTTTCTGACATGTTCGTCTGCTTTCTTTTCGGCTTCTTTTTTCCCATATAAAGACAACGCCGTAAGTTTGTTGTTCTCTGTGTCACTGCCTTTCTTTCCTAACAATTTTTTATTGGCATATACATCTAAGATATCGTCCGTAATCTGAAAAGCTATACCTATATTTGTTCCGTAAACTTCAAGCGCTTTTAGATTTTTTTTACTGGCACCGGCTAAAACTGCACCCACTTTTAAGCTAGCGACTATTAATGCAGAGGTTTTTTGAATATGAATAAATTTTAATTTACGTTTCAAAAATGTTTCGTTCTTTTCATTCCATTTTCCGGTTTCAAGAGTATCCTCAGCTTGCCCCGCAAGCATACCCCTATAACCGCTATAGCCAGAAAGAATTTTTATCGCTTCATTTATATTTTTTTCGCTACTTCTTGATTTTGATATAAGATTAAAAGATTCCGTAAGAAGAGCGTTTCCACACAAAATAGCCGCAGCTTCACCGAATTTTTTGTGATTTGTTGGCATTCCTCTACGCAAATCATCATTATCCATAGAAGGTAAATCATCATGTATTAAAGAATACGTGTGCACATATTCAAGAGCGCAAGCTGCAGGTATTACATTTTTAGATTTAACGCAAAAAAGTTCAGCTGCCAAAATAACAAATATTGGCCGGAGTCTTTTGCCTCCGGCTAAAACGCTGTATCTCATGCCTTGAGAAATAATAGAATTGTCTTTAGGTAAAAAATTTTTTAACGACAAATTTATATGTTCCGTTATTTTTGCAAGATACTTTTTCAAGTCAATTTTTTTTTGCAAAATATTACTCCTTAAATGGTTTTCTTATTTCGAGAGAAGTTATAAATTCAATTTCTTTCTTTGCTCATTTAGTTTTACAGAATAGAATTTTAGTTGTTTTTTAATCATGACTTTTTACCTCAACATTTAAATTATCCAATGCAAATTTTACACTTATATATCTCCCGACACTGGCTCTTTTAAAATCCTTAATAATTTTATCATAACACCAAGACAGAACGAAAAACTTCTTTTAAAATAGACGGCGGAAAGGTTATATCCAGTTTATGAGCCATATTTTTTAATTTTTTTGATTTTACTTCATAAATTCTTCAGACATTATTTGAAAAAATCGTGCACCTCAATTCATCAACATAAGATATGTTTTCGTATATTAAACGCACCTTTAACAATGCTCCTGATTAAATTAATCTGTTAAACTTTTCAGAGCAACTATACCTACCATATGTCTTTTGATGCTAGTTCTATTATCGTAAAACCAACATCATATCCCACAAACACAGGATACCCAGGGATCTTTGAATCACAAAAAATTACCATCGCTACAGAATTTTGTATTAAAAGCCCATAAAACCTTTACTGAATCACCGTCTCTTCCAACAAGCAATGCATCTAAATCTTTACAATTGGCATTCAAATATTTTACTGCTTTGGGAATTTCTTTTTCAATTTCTTCTCCATGAACTTTTACAGAATATATTATTGCAGTCTGGAACATTATTGCCTTTATCTGTGTATTTACATCCCTTATATTAAAATACATTTTCCGGAATTGTAAAATTTAAAATTTGAAATTTCACATTCTATCTACCCTGGATAAGAATTTTCTAAATTTGTTTTATTTCATCACTTATCTAAACAGTATATATATATATATATCTATCTACTGTTTTAGTTATTTTTAAAATCAAACTCTAAATCATCGAACATATAAGATGCATATATAATTGTACAAAATAGAAAATAGTATTAAACAGCATAAATTACCTCATCCTCATCGATACTAACTAGCTGGTTTGTAACTAACGTAAACCAGGTACATTTTTTGCTTTTCAACATATTTTAATTTAACTAGACTTGTAGTGACAGCGTTTACACATTCAGCATGCAGACCGTAGTTTGTCGTTTGTAAGAAGAGGACCCCGCAAAAGATAAAACAAAAAATCTTCTATCTGGCAATATCTTGAACTCGAATTTCGCGTATTACTGTTATTTTAATCTGTCC
>JAISRA010000108.1 GCA_031273885.1 Endomicrobium sp. | reverse complement strand
AGCTCAGCATATCTTATAGGAAGCTCTCTGTAGGAATGAAGTCTTGTTTTATATACCATCAAATGCATCGGGCAGTTCATAGGTTTTACGCGATACGGTTTCTCCTCTATTTCTATAGGAGCATACATATTTTCGGAATAAGTCTGAAGATGCCCGCTTATTCTAAAAAGTTCTTCACTTGCTATATGCGGTGTAAGTAAAAGATCGTATCCGTTTTCAACATGGAGCTTTTTCCAATAACTTTCAATAATATCTCTCAAAAAGGCACCCTTAGGATGCCAAAGAACTAAGCCGCTGCCAACAGCTTCATTAATGCTGAACAAATCTAAATCTTTTCCGAGTTTTCTATGGTCTCTTTTTTGAGAATCTTCAATTTTTGTTAAATAATCTTTCAAATCCTGTTCTGTAAGAAAAGCTGTTCCGTAAATTCTCTGAAGCTGATCTTTTGAAGAATCTCCTCTCCAATAAGCTCCGGCAACAGAAAGCAGTTTAAAATATTTGAGTTCGCCTGTCGAACCTATATGAGGCCCCTTGCATAAATCTATAAAATTACCGGATTTATACATGCTTACTTTATCATCTTCAATTTGAGACGCTATTTCCACTTTATATTTCTCACCTCTTGCTTGAAATTCTTTGACAGCTTCGTTTTTAGGTATAGAAAAACATACAAAGGGGTGGTCTGCTTTTATTATCTCTTCCATTTTTTCTTCAATTTTTACTAAATCATCAGTGGTAAAAGCCTCTATTCTGTCAAAATCATAATAAAAACCGTCTTCTATACACGGGCCGATTGCGACTTTTGTATCGATAAAAAGTTCTGTAACAGCTGCCGCCATTATATGCGCTGCAGAATGTCTTAAAATATCTAATGATTCTTGCTTTTCCATATTTTTTACATCCAATCCCATTAATAGCATATACTTTAACTAATTGTACCATATTCTAACCCCATGGAAATACAAATAAATATTAAAGCTACTATTAATTGCAAAAAGACTAATGTATTACCATCAACAAAGGAATCTATCACAACACTTGCTTGATTACCTAGTTTTTCCCAATTAAAGGTTTCTTGAGAATAAATTTATTTAAGAGTTAGTAGACATATATTATTTTCTTTATTTACACATCAACTATCTTATTATATCTTACGATTCCTACATTTCTTACTTTCTATAAAAATTTTCAAGCATTAGATCTACCACAGATACAGACTAGGCAGTATTTAATTCATATTATAATTAAAACAAAATAACTTAATTATATATCATTATATATCGCAATATATCGCAAACATTCTTGAAAATATTTTTATATACCTATATCGTCATTGTTATTGCTCATAGAATTTTATTTAGTAAACAATAAAAAATCATGGTATTCCACGTATACGACAAAAACATGAAGGCAACATCTGGAGGACAGTATATGTATGCTATGATGGATGAAACCTTTGATGAAAGCTAAAGTTCAAGAAACAGATAGCAAAGAACAATAGAAACTCCTAACGTACTAAGATGTTTTTGAGCATGTGTACAACGACAATATCGGAAGCATTTTTGGCTTTCGATGATGCTTCTGTAATCTATTTTACAAGCTACTACTTAAAATATTCGCGTACACCACAATTTGTGCTCAAAAAAAACTGAAACAACACAAAAGAATAAGCTATTAGTTATCTAACAAATGAAAGCAATATCTTAGAGATACATATCTTTAATTTTCTCTTTAATTTAATGCAAAAACTATATATTCTTAGGACGGGTGTTCCATCTACGGTGAAACCAAAACCATTGCTCGGGATTTTCGCGAATAATATCTTCTAATCTTTCGTTGTATATGCCATTGATTATTTCAATATCTTTTTTTTCATCACCTGTATTTGGAATAGGCAACTCCTCTAATTTCATTTTCATACTTCCATCTTTCTGATAAACCCCAAAAGCAGTAATAATAGGACTCCCTGCGTGTATAGCAAAAAATGCAGGACCTTTTGGAGTTGAAGCCAACTTACCAAAAAAAGGTATAAAAACGCCCTGATGACCGGCATCCTGATCACCAAGTATAGCAAGAACGTAATTTTTTCTTAACGCTTTTATAATATGCCTGAATGACATTTTATCGTCCCTTTGAAAATCTATTACATTAAATCCTTCTTTATTCCTAAAGCTGCTTATAATTCTGTTGACAAAATCGTTAGATTGCTTTGCAACAATAAGGGCTACTGTATATTTTTTTGCGAGTGCAAGAGCAGACAACTCCCAATTTCCAAAATGCGCAGATAATAAAACTAATCCCTTGCCTCTGGCGAGAGCTTTATCTATCATATTCTTATCATATGTCAATAATTTTTCTACCTCGTCACCAGACATCTTAAAAATAAAAAACATATCTATAAAAATTCTCGCAAAAGTTTTATATGTGTTTTTTGCTATTAAATTAACATTTTGTTTACTTTTTTCCGGAAAAGCTAAAACTATATTTTCTAGCAATTGTTTTTTTCTTACAGGAATAAAATAAAACAATAAAAACGAAAGTATTCTACCAAAAAATTGGGCAATAGATCTGTGCAATAAGCAAACTGTAAACATTAATATTTTTAAACCATAGTACTCTGCATAATTTTGCAGATTAGTTCTTTTGGCAGACATGGGTTTGTTTCATTCATCCTTTATAAAAATTTTAACTAGCATGTTTTTCTTAAAGTAACTGCTTTATATGGACACATTTCATGACAACAAAAGCAACTTATACACTTTTATTATACCAAATACCAACATACATGATGTATTGCTTCTACAGGACACGAATACGTTTCAAGTATATTTTTTATTTATATTCGTTTTTATCTATCTACTTTAATAAGACCAAGAACACAATCACAAAATTTTTTTATACCTGCAGAAAAACTCACTAACATGTGAGTCTTTTTCTTTTGAACCAACAGCCTCAAAATTTACAAGCCAACATTCCCTTCTTTGCAATTTTTTGCTGTTCGAGTTTTCCATAAATTTTGATATTCTTTACCGTCCCACCACACCCAGACTGTCACCAACTGCACAAACAAATAGTAGCTTTTTTGACAAGTTCTATTAGTAACTATTACACAATCTTAGGGCATACTGTTATAATCGACTTAAAAGATTTGGGTTTAACAGCTTTGCAAAAATCGATACGATGTCTTATATTATAATAATCACAATTTAAAAGTCTTATTTTTGTCAATCAACGGCTGCCTCCATTCCAGTTTATTCATCCTTATCGACATTATCTTTGAAACACCGTGCTCTTCCATTGTTACACCATAAAGGATATCTGCCATTTCCATCGTACGCTTATTATGCGTCACTACTAAAAATTGTGTTTTTGCTGAAAACTCTTTGATCATAGAATTATATCTATCCACATTCACATCGTCTAACGGAGCGTCAACCTCATCTAAAATACAAAAAGGAGAAGGTTTAACCATAAAAAACGCAAACAGCAAAGCAACAGCAGTTAAAGCTTTTTCTCCTCCAGAACACAACGAAATATTCTGTAATTTCTTTCCCGGAGGTTGAGCATAAATATCAATGCCACTTTCGAGCGGGTTAGTTTCATCTACAAGCATCAAATCTGCTTCGCCACCGCCAAAAAGATTTCTGTAAAGTTCTTTAAAATTGTCCCTTACAATATCAAAAGTCTTTCTAAAATTTTCTACAGTGGACTGATTGATTTTCTTTATAACATCGTGCAAATTATCTTTAGCTTCTAACAAATCATGTTGCTGAGCTAAAAGAAAATTATATCTTTGTTCTAAACCTTCATATTCTTCTTGTGCCGCAAGGTTTACAGAACCTAAAGATTCTATTTTTCTTTTTATTCTCATAATTTCTTCAGTATCTACCTCAACACTGTCAAAATCGTTTTTAATTTCTTCATAATTTTTGCCGTAAGTTTCTGCCAGTCTTTTCTCTAAATCATTTTTTCGATATTCAAAATTCTTTAAATCAACTTGCATAACATTTACTTTATTATTTAAATCATCAATTTTACCGCGCAAACTATGCCATTCATTAGTTTTTGCATTAAGTCTATCCTGCAATGTCTGTTTACCCGTCAAAAGAATTTGTATTGCTACTTCTTTTTTAGCATGCTCTTCATATAACTGCCGTATCCTTATTGCCTCCGTTCTCTTTGAAGTAAGCAACTCTGCAAGTTTCTCATTATTTTCGGTAATTTTAATTTCATCTCGCCGTATCTGCTGTTTAATATTAAAAATATTGTCAAGAAGATACTGCTGACCTTTCTGTCTATTTTCGATTTCGATAGCTTTTTTATCCCAGTTACTTCTTGCATCCATCATCAGAGGAGCCACTAGCTCTTCTTCTTTTCTTACATAAGATATATCGTTTTTTATAATTTTTAATTCATCGTAAAGTTTATTTTCTTGATCTTCATAATCTGCAATTCCTATTTCAAAAGCAGATAGTCTCTCATTAAAAGATGAAAACTCCGCATTCTTAGTATTTATTTCATCTTTATGTTTATTTATTTCTTCAGCAATATTTTTTAAGGTACTTATTTTCTCTTCAATTTTAGAGTGCTTACCTTCAATTTGAGTTTTTATTTTTATTGATTCAAAACTAAACCTTTCTTTTTCAAGACGAAAATCGATTTGATATTTATTTATCCGTTTCACTTCAAATTCCGCTTCGCATATACTCCATTTAAGTTCTTCAGATTTTTTCTGTAATTTTTTCATCTGTTTCTCAATTAAAACAGGTTCTTTTAAAGATATTTTTCCACCACCCTGAACTACAGCATTCTCATAAATTTTATTTCCTGAAACAAGACTGTCTGAACAAACAAAACGAATAATCTTTTCATCTTTTGCATTGTAGTTCAAATATTTTATAAGCTCAATGTATCCTACAGGCAGCTTTATGGCAGTACTTTGATGAGAATCTGAAATTTTTTCAGCAACTATAAAAGAAAGTCTGCTCAAATCATTTTCTTCCAAAAACTTAATAGCTCGCTCAGCTTTTTCTGTTGTATCACAAACAAGATAATTCAATTTTTCACCTAGAGCCACTGCTATAAACTCCCCTTTATTATCATCAGTCTCAATCAAGTTGCTTATTGGGCCTCTTGCTACATTGCCTAAACTCAACACAGCTCTTATTGACGATCTTAAAGGATCCTGCTGATTGAATTCTTTTAATGTAGCCATGCGAGATTCATTAGAGGCCAAAGCTTCTTTGTATTCCAACAGATGATTTTCAAAAACTTTCAATTTCTCCTCATTTTCAAAAACAGTTTTATTTATTTCTTTTTTCTTTATCTCAAAAGACTGTAGCAACTCATTTGCGGTTACAAGTTCAGTCTCAATAAGCACAATTTCTTGATTTATCGGCCCTATGTCATCTTTAAGTCTTGTTATTATTCTCTGCAAAGAAGCAATTTCTGCATTAAGATGTATATTTGTTTCTATAAGTTTCGTTTTTAAATTAATTTGTTGTTCTTTTTCCGATCTAAGTTCTATAATTTTTGAGCTAAGCATATTTTTTCTCAATTCAAAATCTAAAAATTTAGCTTTTATCAAGTTATATTGCTGCTGCTGCTCTTTATATTCTTTTTCAAATCTTTCAGATTCAACAACTAATAATTCATCACCTCTATTTGAGATTTTTAGCTGCTCTTCCATCTGAACAACTTTTTTCCGATTTACCTTAACTTCTTGTTCAAGCCTTTCATGTTCGGATTTGATTTCAGTTTCACGCTGCATTGCATGCTTTATTCTCTGATCAGCTGTACTTATCTGCATCTTTATTTCACTTAAATCTTTGTTCGTATTTACATATTGTTCATTTTTCTCATCTAAAGCAAGACGTATATCCCGTATTTGCTCATTAAGTTGCATTATAAAAGTATTTGCAGATTCAAATTCTTTTATTTTTGGATTTAGTTCAATTTTTATTTTTTCTATTTCGCCAATATCGAAAGATATGCGTCGAACAAAAGAAGCAACTTCATATTTTGCAAGATCTTCTTGATATTTTTTGTATTGTTTTGCTTTCTTTGTGGACATATCTAAAGCAATTATTTGCTGTTTATGAATTGCAAGCGTATCAGATAAACGAGACATGTCTATATCTATCTTTTCAAGCCTTTTTAATGTTTCTGCTCTTCTTACTATATATTTCGATACGCCGGCAGCTTCTTCAAAAAACTCTCTCCTATCTTCTGGCTTTGCGGTAGTTAAGAAGTCAACTTTTCCCTGTTCAATTATTGAATATCCGTCAGAACCAATTCCGGTATCCAAAAACATATCCCTTATATCTTTAAGTCTGCACTGTACTTTATTTATAAAATATTCGCTCTCACCGCTTCTGAATAATTTTCTTGCCACGGTAACTTCAGAATAATTTATAGGAAGTATATTTTGTGAATTATCAAAAGTAAGAGAAACTTCAGCCATTCCTGTGAAAGCTCTTGTTTGAGTACCTCCAAATATTACTTCCTGCATACTGGAGCCCCTCATTGACTTTGCCCTTTGCTCGCCAAGGCACCAACGGATAGAATCTGATATATTAGATTTACCGCAGCCATTAGGGCCTACTAAACCTGAAATTCCTGGTTCAAAATACAAAACTGTCCTGTCTGCAAACGATTTAAATCCACACACCTCCAGTTTCTTTAAGTACATTACGCTATTTTCCTTATAATAAATACAGAGTTGAGGTTGAGAGAGAAAAAGTGCAGACAACCGAGAAAACATTTCATTTTTACAATTATATTGCTTTCTCTACTATCACTTTTCAATTTTGGCTCTTAATTTTTTATGGTAAACATCAATCGATATCTTTGTCTTTTTTATACAGATAAGTTTTAATAAGCACAAAACATAAATTAAACTTACAAGGAATTTTTTTTCATTTTTATTATTATGAAATTTTTACACATCTGTTGTTGAATGTACGCGTTGCTTATACGAGCATGCATAATGACAACTTCAAATTTTTTCAATGTATTTTCGGGGCAATTTTACAACTTTTCACATCATAAAATCAATTATTTACTACCCATAAACTAATTAGTTTATTACTTAATTTACGTTATTAATTTTATTAGTTTATAATAAAAGCTCCTATATTCATTAGTAAAATAAAACACTATATCCAATTACATAACTCAATATACTTTGATCGTAACAAACCAATATTTAAAAGGCCGGTTGTTATTTATTTTTGCACTTTTTATAAAAATTAAATTTTCTTAATTAATATAATTTTAAAGACATAACTCTAAAGTTAAAATAATTACCACTTAAATCAATCATCCATCTAAATAAAATTATCACACTACTAATATTTCATAATTTAAATATATCTTGCTAACAATTACATCGCGATTTAGGTAAATTATTTTTCAGTATTATTTATAAATTTCAGTTGTCAACAATTAATTAACTAGCTAATTATAGCAGTTTTTAGAAAACCACATCCCACTCAAATAAAAATTGGCAAATTTTAAGAATCTTGAATTCTTTTCAATGCAAATTAACAATTAAAAAATTTTATTATTGATTTACCTCACGGAATTATTTAATGTTACGTCACAATACTTAACAAGAGATATGATTATAGTATTTAGATAAGTATTATCAATTCTAAATACCATAATCATTCTATCTATTCTACATCCATTAATTTTACATCATTATTTTCAATCCTTTGTACAATAATTTACTGAGTGATTAGGCTGTCTATTTTCGTTTGTGGTAGTCTGAAATATTAAAATCTATATAATTTGACTGCTTTGTGTGTGTGGGGGGTATAACTCTAAATTATAATTTTTATACCGTTGTTCCTAAGTTCACAGTCACAGTCCCTGTTCTGTTCCATCACATACTTTACTTCCACTAGATCTTGCAACCCCAAGAAGTAAAAGTCCAGCTGTTTAATTTATGAAGATGTGGTTCCTCCTCCATAAATTGTGCCTGCAAGAGCGCCAAGATATTCAAACTCCACATTTTTTTTGAATATTTGTGATATTGTTATATATTTTGGTTACCATCTCTCCCTATATATATACAAGACTTATTTGAATCAATCTCAACTTCTATTCCTTTGATTTGCAAAACTTTCTTTTATTAAATTATTATTTTTTATGGCGAAAATACACCTCTCGAAAGTTTAATATTTTAATTACCTGACTCCAAGATAGCCTTCCATCCTTTACTTGATCATATACTTTGAAACTAAATGGAACTGTTCCGAAAACTGGTATCTGACATAATTTTAACTTTTTGTTTTATCTTATTTCGTTTGAAACTTCGGCAAGGCAAACACTATATTTGCAAATACAAACAGCAACAACAATGTTAATGTATTAAATTCTATTTTTAAATTGGATCTATCAATCAGTCACATAGGAACTGCATTTTATAGAGATTTGCATAATATCCATCTAATACCAAAAGCTCTTTATGCGTACCAGCTTCTACAATATTGCCAGATTCAAACACATATATTTTATCAGAATTAATTATTGTGGATAAACGGTGAGCTATAACTATTGATGTTCTGTCTTTCATCAATCTCTCAAGACTTTCCTGAACCATTCTTTCAGATTTTGAATCAAGGGAGCTAGTAGCTTCATCAAGTAAAAGTATTGGAGCATTTTTCAACATTGCTCTTGCAATAGATATCATTTGCTTCTGTCCACCAGATAAATTGCCACCTTTTTCACCAACAATATTATCGTATCCATGATTACGATTCATTATAAAATTATGCGCTGCTGCATTTTTTGCTGCTCTTAAAATCTCTTCATCCGTTGCATCAGGTTTACCCATCGAAATATTTTTCTTGATAGTATCATCAAAAAGTACAGCATCCTGCGAAACAAAAGCTATGCTGTCTCTTAAAGACTTTATTGTAATGTCCCTGATATCCTCACCATCTATTTTTATACTCCCTTCTTGAATATCATAAAACCTTAAAATCAAATTTATTAAAGTGGATTTACCAGAACCTGCCCCACCTACTATTGCAATCTTTTCTCCTTCTTTCACTTCCAAATTAACACCATGAAGAATTTTAACACCATTCACATAGCTGAACTTAACTTTCTCAACATTTATAATTCCCTTTTTTGCTTTAAATATTTTTGCATCAGGCTTATCAATTATTTTAGGTGTTTTATCCATAACAGCAAAAACACGATCGATGGCAACTATTCCCATTTGCAGTCGTGAATTTAAATTTGCCAAAGATTTCATAGGCTGGTATGCCGCGACTATAGCAAGCAAAAATACTACAAAATCGCCCGTAGTAAGAGCACCATGTACAATTCTGTAACCACCATATGCAAGGGCACCGGCAGCGGCAATACCACCAAAAAATTCCATTAACGGGCTTAAAATATTATTATTTTTTGACATTTTAACTTCAATATTTGCTATAGCGCTGGCACTATCTCTTACTCTTTCTGATTCAGTAGTTTCCATATTGTAAGATTTTATTATTTTAATCCCTTGAAATGACTGCGCGAGAATTCCATATAAATTTCCAAAAGAATTCTGCTGAATATGAAAAATTTGCTTTATTTTTTTTCCGAAGTAAACTATTGGATAAAAACCTACAGGGAAAAGTATAAACATAGCTATAGCCATATCGAAACTTTTCCAAAACATGAGAGCAATTAAAAAAACTACGGAACACATATCTCTAACAAGAGTTGTAACACTGTTGATTAGAACGTCTCTTATTGTGTTTAAATCGCCCATAAAATATACTAAAAGGTTGCCAGAATTGTTTTTATGGAAAAATTCTACATCCTGAGCGATAATTTTATCATATAAATCGCATTGCAACTGTTTTGTAAAATTTGCGCCCAATTTTGTCATGGTGACGGCTTGCATATACTGAGCGATGCCTTTTGCACCAAAAGCAATTATAATTTGACCGGCAAGAAGCAAAAGAACATCTTTATTTTTATCTATAAACACTTTGTCGAAAACAGGCTTAAGCAAACTAATTGACCAAGCATTTAAAACCGCGTATACTATCATGAAAATTATAGAAAAAACTAAAAGTTTCCACTGGTGAAAAACATAATGCCGCCACAGACGTTTCATTCTTTTTAACTCTTTCAAATTTATGTTATTTGCAAATAGTTTTTTTAATTTAAAAAAAACATTCATTTTATTTATCCTCAATTCTACTATTTAACCTCGTATTTGAAAATCATATCCTTTCTTAAATCTTTGTCTTCTAGTTTTTTATCTCCAATATTCTATTGCAAAAAGATCTACCAAGAATTGATATTTGTATTTCTAATTACATTTCTATACCCGATTTTATGATATTTTCAACTTCAATAATACTACTTATATAGTTATATAATGTGTATTTTGCCCAATTTATTAGACTTATATCTAAAGTAGAAGCTGCTGGCAAGAATAACAACAGAAATCAGTAAAAATCCCCATGCCACATATACTCCTTGCTTAAAAACTACTATATTAAGATATGTAGGGATTATCACAAGAAATATAGAAAAAAGTAAAAGTTTTTTCATAACAAACAC
>JAISRA010000072.1 GCA_031273885.1 Endomicrobium sp. | reverse complement strand
TATGATTTGTAATGGAGATGAGGGCGATCCAGGTGCATTCATGGATAGAAGCGTTATGGAAGGCAATCCTCACAGCGTTATAGAGGGGTTGATAATAGCATCAAAAGCTACGGGAGCAGATGAAGGATATATATACGTAAGAACAGAATATGCCTTTGCCGTTGAGAGAATGAAAAGAGCTGTAAAAGATGCGACGAATATTGGCATTTTAGGAGAAAATATTTTTGGCTCGGGGCACAATTTTGTTCTTAATGTAATGGAGGGTGCAGGTGCTTTTGTGTGTGGGGAAGAAACAGCATTAATAGCTTCTATTGAAGGTAAAAGAGGCATGCCTTCACCGAAGCCTCCGTTTCCTGCGCAAAGAGGATTATGGGGTAAACCTACAACTATAAATAATGTTGAAACACTTGCCACGATCCCTATCATAATAAATTCCGGTGCAAAATATTATAGAGAAGTTGGCACTGACTTTTCTCCTGGGACAAAAACATTTGCATTGACGGGCAATGTCTTAAATACTGGTCTTATTGAAGTTCCTTTTGGTACAACTTTAAAACATATAATTTTTGATATTGCCGGTGGTATTCCGGAGGAAAATAGCGAAGTAAATGAAGAGAATTTTAAAGCTGTGCACATAGGTGGGCCTTCTGGTGGATGTTTGACTAAAGAGCATCTTGATCTTCCTATGGATTTTGATTATTTAAGAAAAGTTGGTGCTATGGTAGGATCGGGCGGGCTTGTGGTAATGAGTAGAAATAATTGTATGGTGAATGTTTCGAAGTTTTTTATGCAGTTTGCTCAAAATGAATCTTGTGGGAAATGCGTTTTGTGCAGAGAGGGAACAAAACAAATGCTTCTAATGCTTACCGATATCACTGAAGGTAAGTCCGACGCAAGCACAATTCCTCTTTTAGAGAAACTTGCTAAAGCTGTTTCAGTAGGTTCGCTGTGTGGTCTTGGCAAAACTGCACCAAATCCTGTGTTGTCGACTTTAAAATATTTTAGAGATGAGTACGATGCTCACGTTAAAGAAAAAAAGTGTCCTGCCGGAGAGTGCGTCAATCTTTTAAGCTATAAAATATCGGATAAATGTGTTGGCTGTACGGTTTGCGCAATAAAATGTCCGGTTAAAGCCATAAGTGGTGAACGCAGGCATAAGCATAAAATTGATGATGCAAAATGTGTCAAATGTGGGGTTTGTATGACTTCGTGTAAATTTAATGCTATCACAAGAGGTTAACCTAATATGGAAAAATATTTAACGATGAATGGCAGAAGAGTTTTATTCGATAGTGAAAAAAGTCTTTTGGAGGTTATAAGAAAAGAAAATATAGAGCTTCCGACATTTTGTTACCATTCCGAGCTTAGCGTTTATGGGTCGTGCAGACTTTGTATGGTGGAAGTTGTTGGAAAAGGAATATTGCCTGCATGTTCTACACTTCCGGAATCTAACATGGAAATTAAGACAAATACTGAGCAAATAATGGAAATACGAAAAATTGTAGTTGAACTTTTGCTTGCAAATCATTATAGACAATGTACAACATGCGCAAAAAGTGAAAGTTGCAAACTTCAAACATTAGCAAGAAGGCTTGGCATTGAAATAGTAAGATTTAAAAATGTGTTACATAATGAGTTAAAAGATACGTCAACGTACGCTTTAGTAAGAGATACTGGCAAGTGCATTCTCTGTGGAGACTGCGTGAGATTTTGTGACGAAATACAAAGCATAGGTGCTTTAGGTTTCGCAAATCGTGGATCAAAATCCGTAGTATGTCCAAGTTTTGGGAAAGAATTAGAATCATCCGAGTGTGTTTACTGCGGGCAATGTGCAAGAGTATGCCCAACGGGTGCAATTGTGCCTAAATCTGAAATAAGTGCCGTATGGGGAGCTTTGAGCGATACTAGGAAAAAAGTTTTAATTTCAATAGCTCCGGCTGTACGTGCGGCAATAAGCGAGGTCTTCGGTCTTGGTGGGGAGAATGGAACTGAGGCGGCCGGCAAGATTGTGACAGCTTTAAAATCCATGGGGTTTGACAAAGTTTTTGACATTTCGTTTTCAGCGGATATGACGATAGTTGAAGAAGCAAATGAATTCTTGGAGCGTATTGAAAAAAATGATGTTATACCTATGTTTACATCGTGCTGTCCGGCATGGGTAAAGTTCGTGGAACAGTATTATCCTGATTTTATTCCAAATCTTTCGACTTGTCGTTCACCTCAGGGAATGTACGGTGCTGTTGCAAGAAGAATTATGCCGGAGGTTTTAGGAATTCCAAAAGAAGATTTAATTGTAGTTTCAGTAATGCCTTGTACAGCAAAAAAGTATGAAGCCAGAAGACCTCAGCTTGCCAAAAACGGTATTTAGATATTGATTATGTTTTAACGACGCAAGAATTAGCTGTTATGATTGAATTAGCAGGGTTTCGATTTGGTGAACTTAAACCGTCCGCATTTGATATGCCTTTGGGTTTTAAAACTGGTGGTGGTATAATATTTGGCAATTCCGGTGGAGTAACTGAAGCGGTTTTAAGAAATATTGTAAATGTAAAGTCTAAAGGAGTAGATGAAGCAGAACAGTTTAATTTTATTCGAGGTGATAATGGACTACGGGAAGCAAAAATAAATCTATTCGGTAGAGAATTTAACATAGCTGTTGTTTATGGATTAAAAAATGCGAGAACAGTTTTGAGAGATATTAAAGCTAATAAAATGAAATATGATTTTGTAGAAGTTATGGCGTGCCCTGGAGGTTGTGTAGGAGGAGCCGGGCAGCCTGTTTATACAGATTTAGCGATAAGGAAAAGGAGAGCAAAAGTTTTATACGAAAATGATAAAACTATGGAGCTTCACAAATCGCAGGATAATCCGTATGTTCAGGAAATATATAAAAATTACCTTGAAAAACCGGGTAGTCAAAAAGCTCATGAGCATTTACATACATGCTATGAGCATAAGAGACGGTTTAGAGAGATTTTGGAAATTTCTGATTCTGCGCAACAAGATGACTGTGTTAAAGTTAACGTATGTTTTGGAAACAAATGTATAAGTAAGGGCTCTAAAGAAATTTTAAAACACATTGTAAACTTCGCAGAAAATGAAAAATATAGAGATAGAGTTGATATATCGGCGGCTATTTGTTTAGGAAAATGTTCTAATGGCCCAAATGTAAGAGTTGGCGAAAAAACTATAAAGAATTGCACGCCACAGATGGTAGAAGTTGCGATGCGCGAAGAACTTAATAAAACTATAAAGTAAAAGGTAGATATGAGAGCACAAAGTAAATGTCTATGAACAGAATTATGGGAATTGATTATGGGTTAAGACATATAGGCATTGCAATGACAGATGGGTTGCAAATTATTGTAAGCCCTTTTGGTATAATAGAGAGTAGGTCCATAAATGAGAACGTATTAAGAATTTTAGAGATTGCAAAAAATAATAATGTGTTTGTTATAGTTTTTGGATTCCCTTTAAATATGAATGGTTCAGAAGGTGAAATGGCTGAAACTATCCATAAAGTTGTCAAAACAATAAAATATTTTTCTACTATAAAAATAGTTACGGTTGATGAGAGGCTTACTACGATGCAGGCTGAGAGAATGCTTATTGATGAAGGAGATGTTTCCAGAAAAAAACGTAAAGGACTTAAAGATAAAATAGCAGCGGCTTTGATTTTGCAAACTTATATGGATATGCGTATCCAAGCAATGTAAAAAGTATAAATTTCTATATTTTTGTGGGCAACGCTGTTATATATCTATCGCATCTACAGAAATTGATATTAGTGTCAATGTCAGAGTTTTAGTTATTCCTGGTCAATAGCCACAGTTCTTTTAAGGGAGTGATACAGATTAGAATTTATGAAACATTATTTTGACTGTTGTAGTGTTTGAAAGTTCAAGTGGTATTATATTTTCAAGATATACATCTGACAAATTTATATTTATAAAAACTCTCTAGAATAATTGTTGTTGCAAGTGCAAGAGAATGAAAATGTGAAACTATCCAAAGTGATTTGCGAGTTTGTCAAAAAAATTTAAGAAGAAAAATATTAGAATAGCATGATGATTACGTAACAAAAAGTAGTAATGGGTAAGTCAGAAAAGCTGTGGTTAAAAAACAGCTGTTTTGTTAGTGTGCATAATATGTTTTTGTTGTTTCAAGCATCTGTTATTTTTATCGAATGGGCAAGTTTTAATACAGGGTTACAGTGCTTTTGCAATAGCTTCACATTTGAAAGAAACTAATTTATACATTCTAAAAATTTATTTTTAAGTAAAAGATTTGTTGGGATTGTAACAAATAAAATTTTAGAAGGCTATATGATGCTTGAAACATATTTTGTAAGTTTGGGATATGAGTGAAGAGCAGTTAATTGAAATGATATACAGCTAATTTAATGAAAATATTATACCTGATATGCACAAAAGAGCGGAAGAAATGAAAGTTATATAAAGATATAGTAAGTATAGTGGCCTCAATTGTTGGGAAAGAAGCCATTAAATCTAAAGAGAGATCGTTAATATAATATATGCGGTTTTTTATAACAGGTTTCAAAAAAAGTTAAGATTGCAGTCATGTGCCACTGTTTTACATGCCGCAGGAGTTAATAAAGCAAAGGGCAGTATTAAAGATACAAAGGTTACTTTGCCTTGTAACATTTATATACATTTTAGTCTTCCTTCAAAACCAAGCAATCCTGGAATACAATAAATAAAAAGCGGCTTTGTATCCAGTAAATGTCGGAAGTTTATTTTTTATTTCAAATGGAAATGGGAGTCATTTATTTGCAGATAATTTTTATGAGCATAAAAAGAATAGAAAAGCAGTAAATTTAAACAGTAAAAAACATAAAAATAATTTATAAACGAATTTTTTTAGCCGCAAGGGAAATAATTATGGAAAGGAAAAGAATTTATTTGGATAATAGTGCTACAACTGCTGTCGATGCTGAAGTCATAGAAGCAATGCATTCGTATTTTTGTGATGCGTATGGAAATGCTTCGAGTTTTCACTATTTTGGAAGGCAGGCAAAATTGGCTCTTGATAATGCAAGAGCAAAAGTAGCGGCATTATTGAACGCAAACTTCGAAGAAATATTTTTTACGGGATGCGGTACAGAATCAGATAATATAGCAATATTTGGTGCGTTAAACGCATGTTGTAAAAAGGGACATATAATTACAAGCAAAATAGAACATCATGCCGTGTTGTATTCATGCAAACATCTTGAGAAAAGCGGATACGAGGTAACTTATCTTGATGTCGATAAAACAGGAGTGGTTTCTGTCAAAGATTTTAAAAAAGCTGTCCGAGACAGTACTTTACTTGTAAGTATAATGCATGCAAATAATGAGGTTGGCACAATTCAGCCTATAGAAGAGATCGCTGTTGAACTTAAAAAAATAAACGAAAAAAGAAAAGATAAAATTTATTTTCATACAGATGCTGTGCAGACTGCCGGTAAACTTCGCTTAGATGTTAAAAAACTTGGCGTTGATATGCTTGCTATGTCGGCACATAAGTTTAACGGACCAAAAGGAATTGGTGTTTTATATGTTAAGAAAGGAACAAACATAGCGCCTATAACTTTTGGCGGTCATCATGAAAATGGTCTTAGAC
>JAISRA010000045.1 GCA_031273885.1 Endomicrobium sp. | reverse complement strand
GGAGCGATCTGCAAACGTAATAATCCGTCTTCAGGAGAAATCTTTCCATTTTTTACATGCTTTAACAATTCTAGAATTTGTTCTTTCCTGTTTGATTTACTCATTATTTTCTCCGTTTTCATTATTTATTTTAAAAAGTATTTAATGATATTTAACGATTTTGACGGCATCTGTTTTGTTTTTATTACTTTGTACAAAACGTAAACGAGAAGAAACATTATTAGCCCTGTACAGGAAGTTAAGATGAACTGATTGCTAGAATAACTTCTAACAAAAAAAAACTTTTTTTCAAGGTTGTAATTCATTGCAATCGTTTTTTTTCTCGTGTTTTGGGGATTTTGGCGCAAAAAAACTTGTAAAAAGAACAAGAAATTTTTATTCATTTATATCTTTCCACCTTAAACTCTTAGATATTTTAAGCAGCACCTAAATTATAACAGTTTCTAAGAACAGCAACAATTCAGATGCAAATTACTCTGTGTCATGAAAGAGGTGCGGGCTGAGATGAAAAAAAACAAGCTATATCGATTACAAAGTAATAATTTGTCAAAGAGAACAATTTTTGCCACATAATAAGTAAAAAAAGATTAAATAAAAGAAAGGTATATTAAAAATATTTGAGCCAAAAGCGAATAAACCTCCATCTGTGGAAAAATAAAGACTGTATTATTGTAAGTAAGAGCTAAAGATATTATTATTACAAATTCATCGAAAGTTTCGATAAGGACAAAACTACAAATAGTTTGCCCATTAAGTGTGCCGACGTTGCCATCTTTAGGGTGTGACATTAAACAGTATAATTAATGGTAGTCAATTTTGAAAATATTTGCCCATATCTCACACATATCTTTAAATAATATAAACAAATCTGAATTTGTACTGGAATTGTCATCGTTTACCACGAAAGTGTTGACAAAAATAGCACACCTTAGAAATTCTGTTTAGGTATAATACGCAAACATTCTTTCTTCTTATAATGCATTAGTAACGTAAACAAACGTAAACATATTATATTATAGTAAATTATTTTTTTACTTTAACGAGAAGGTAAATACCGATTATTGAAAATACAATATTTGGGAACCAAGCGGCAACAAACGGTGGCAATATAAGGTTTTCACCGAGAGATTTTCCTATCGCCTGTGTGCCCCAGTAAGCGAATATAGCAAATAAGGCCAACGTGAAACTTAATATTTTGCTTGATTTTCTTCCGGAGCCGATTGAAAAAGGAATACCGATCATCATAACTATGACATGAGCAAAAACAGCTGAAAAACGTGCATTTAAAACGATTCTTTCTCTGATTGTTGCTTGGGCGAAAATTTTTAACCTGTCTATATATTTTTTAAATGTCCAGATATTCATGGTGCCGTAATGCACATTTTTCACTTCTAAATCTTCGGGAGTTATATTTATGTTAGCATCACAATATTTAAAATATGTCTCATTCCAGAAATCGGTGTCAAAATCTCTCATAACTCCATTTCTTAAAATCCATGAACCGTTCTTCCAAGTCGCTTCTTCGGCTATAATAAGACTTTGTATATCAAAATCGTTATTATACTTTTCAATTATAATATTTCTCATTATGTATGTTTGTGTGTTTAGGTGTCCTATCGTCATTCTTATATTGTTTGGAAGAGCAATTATTTGATTATAAGAATCTATCCGTACTAATGTTTGTTTCTTTTGTATCCTCTCTTTTTTTATAATCTCGCTATATAAACTTGTTTTAGGAACAATAAATTCTCCTACGGCAAAACTACCTACCCCTATGACAAAACCTATTATAAGGAACATCGTTATAATCCACCATATATTTACTCCGGCAGCTTTCATTGCCGTTATTTCATTTCTTTTTGATAAGTTGTCAAAAGAAAATAATAAAGCCAAAAGAGTTGCTATAGGAAGACCCTGTATAAGCCATTCAGGAAATTTTGAAATCAAATGCAGGATTATCAGATGAAGTGAGGTCCTGTGCTCCATATAAAAATTTGTATGTTTAAATGATTCTAATATTATTATTACAAGCGAAAACGTTACCACTGTAAATAAAAAGATTTTTGCAAAATGTTTAATAATGTATTTGTAAAGGATTTTCGTCATTTTTTTCTCATTTTTATAAATAAACAGATTCCGACTGTTGTAATTAGAAAGTTTGGAAGCCACACTATAATTCTTATCGGAGCATATCCATTTTCAGCTAGATTCCTGGCAAGTATAAACAGCGTGTAATAAACTAAAATAATGGCCAAACTCATTACAAATCCTATGCCTTTGCCATTTTTCCCTGCCATTATAGCTATAGGTAGAGCGACAAGTACAAAAGCTAATGGAGCAAATGCAAAAGTCCAGCGGCCCCAAAAATTACATTCATAAAGAATGATTGGTAAATTTTCTTTTTTAGATCGCTCTATTATTTTAAGAAGTGCGGGAGATGTAATTTCTGGCGCAGTTAAGTTATGTTCTTTAATAACTTTGTTAATAGGTATAAAAAAGACATAATTTTTAAAAGTCATATGTATCATGTTTTTAATACTTGCCGAATGAGCTTTTTGCCAATAACCATTATGAAGTGTAAACTGCACGCCGTTTTCACAGACTTTAACTATTCCTGAAGAAGCAGCTATGCGCCATGTGTCTTTATCATCTTTGTTTTCAAATTTATATATACTTACTCCCAAAAGAGTATTATCTTTATTGTTTACTTTGTTTGCGTATAAACGATATTCTCCAAGATCTATCACTGATTTTGCATTAAATTTAATAAGAGGTTTTTTCATAATAACTTCTTCAAAAAAGGACTTGAAATGAGTGTTTATCGCGGGAGCCAAAAAATGATTAAAGAACAATAGAAAAAAAGATATAATGAAGATAAGAACTATTACCGGTATTGTAAGCGTATAATAACTTAATCCTGAAGATTTCATTGCCGTAATTTCATTATCTGCCGATAACCTTCCATAAGCAACTAATACGCCAAACAGTACGGCCATAGGAATTGATAATGTTAAAATATTGAGAATGTAAAAAGCAAACAGCTTTAAAACAAGAAAAAAAGTAACGCCCTTTGAAAGGAAAAGATCTACAAGATCAAAAACAAAATTCAAAACAAGAAGAATGGAAAAAACTGCCATTCCAAAAATGAAACATCCAAAAAATTCTCTGATAATATATAAGTGTAGTTTTTTTATCATAATTGCACTAATAAACAAAATCTGTTGTTTGAATTTTGATATGTCGCTGATATCTTGCACGATGCGTTTTATATGCTTTTTGTACAATTTCTGACAACTCACACACCAACTATATTATATTATACAATTTATGAAAAATCGATGGTTGAAATAGGTTGTTGCGTACGACTTAACCGTATAGCTCTCTACACATTTGTTGTAATTACTACTGTATCTGAACTTGATAAATGCTCTTAAATCGTCAAAATTATTTGAAAGTTTGTTAAAATTAATTAATGCTTTTCTTGTCAAATCATATTTAATCTTTCTATGCATCGCATCATAGCATCATAATTGTGAAATGGAAACGGAATAGAAGTCAAAATACTATTTAATTTTAAATGTTAACTCTGTTAACTTAGTTATTTATTCTTTAAATTTTATAAATTGTTTCATTGAGTTGTTTTTTCTTTCATTTTTATAACAAACCTTAAGTCTAAATACTTTGAAATTCTTGCTTATTTTTATTATAAATCTTTGATTGTGTGTTATGCCAACTCGATTCTATTGTTGCTTGGCAACCACAGGAGTGAAGTTAAAATAAAATCTATATATTTATTTTGATATGATTTTAAATTAAAAATATTGTTTTTAATATATAATGTAGTAGTTATGAAATATACTGCAGGAATTATTTATAATAGATCAAAAGCGAATGCAAAAAAACTTGCGTTTAAAATTGCGGTGTGGCTTAGAGAAAATGAATGCAGAGTATTTGTAAGCGATTCTGTATCTGTGAAAGCTAGAAGATTTGATTTTATTCTGTCAATTGGCGGTGATGGCACTATGCTTAAAGTGATAAGAACATTCTCGTCATTATCTGTTCCCGTAAAAGGTATAAATCTCGGCTCTCTAGGATTTTTAACAGACGCAGACACAGATGAAGTGTTAATATTTTTAAAAAACATGTTGTCCTACGGTTTTAGGATTGAAAAAAGAGTTTTACTATCAGCAGAGTTTGAGTATCAAGGCAGGAAAGCGAAGACGGTAGCGGTGAATGATTGCGTAGTGCGCTCTTTTTCTGGTGGCAAACTTATTACAGTTGATGTTAATATGGATAAAGATTTTACGGCAGAATATAAATGCGATGGAATGATTATAGCAACACCTACCGGTTCAACGGCTTATTCACTTGCCGCTTTTGGTCCTATAGTTTATCCTAATCTTCCTGTTTTTATTCTTACTCCTATTTCTCCGCACACGTTAACGCAGAGACCTATGATAGT
>JAISRA010000033.1 GCA_031273885.1 Endomicrobium sp. | reverse complement strand
TAAAACAAAAATTTTGGGATCTTTCTTCCCAAGTTCAACAAGACCTTCTCCAAATCCAAATCTTGTAGCTTTATTCCCAAAAACTTCTACCATATTTATCTCCTAACCTAATTTATACCTTAAATATTTATACCCTTATTCATTTAATATATCCACCTCTAAGTAGCACCATTAACATTCTACCTTTATTCTCAGAAATTTGTCAAGTTTTAACATCCACACAACGTCAGTCATATATATCTTAACTGAATAAAAATAATCCTATCTAAACAGCTTAAACTATGAAAAAAATTAATTTTTATTCTTATCTTTTACACTGCATCTCTTCAATTTCTTTAATCTTTAGTATTCTTTTCATGTGCCTTTTTTCAAACGAAGTTTCAAGAAATATTTTTATTCTATGGCACACTTCGCTTATAGTAGCATTTCTTGAACCTAAACAAATGATATCTGCACAATTATGTTCCGCCGCAAGTTTTGCTGTATCTTCATTCCAACAAATAGCCGCAATAGCACCTTTAACTTTATTTGCCGCAATGGACATCCCTATACCCGTCCCACAAATAAGTATGCCTTTATCCGCTCTTTTGCTAACAACAGCTTCGGCAACTTTTATAGCATAGTCAGGATAATCACAACTTTCGTTTCCGCAAAAACCAAAATCTTCAACTTCATACTGCATATTTTGCAAGTATTCTTTCACTCTTTCTCTTATTTCCACAGCAGTATGATCCGTACCAAAAGCCAATTTTTTAATTTTCCCCATATTCATCACCATTTTTAAGATATTTTTTATTGCGCTTATAGGAAAGACGCGATCTTAATAACTATTTGGAATATTTAATAAGTTTAGCAAAAGATTCAGATTCTAAACTTGCTCCGCCTACTAAACCACCATCAATATCAGGTTGCTCCATAAGGTTAGAAACATTACCTGGATTTACTGAACCGCCGTACAGAATTCTTATTTTATCGGCAACCTCTTCTTTATACATATTCGCGTATATTTTTCTAACAAAAGCGTGAACCTTCTGAGCTTGTTCCGGAGTTGCAGTTTTTCCTGTCCCAATAGCCCATACAGGCTCATAAGCTATAACGGTCAAAACTGCTTGTTCAGGGGTAAGCCCTTTAGCTCCTTCTTTTATCTGTTTTTCTATGACATTAAAAGTAACATTTTCTTCTCTTTCTTTAAGGGTTTCTCCTATGCATACCACAGGATTAAGTCCTATAGCAAGAGCTCCCTTTACTTTCTTATTTACGGTTTCATTTGTTTCGCCAAAATATTGCCTGCGTTCCGAATGACCAATTAATACATAAGAACAACCTGTATCTTTTACCATTGCCGGAGAAATTTCACCTGTAAAAGCACCTTCTGATTCCCAAAAAAGATTTTGAGCACCAACATTGATATTTGAACCTTTAACTTCATTATTTACTGCATAAAGAGCCGTAAAAGCAGGGCAAAGTAAAATTTCGACGTCAGTTACATCAACAACTGCATTTTTCATGGATTTTACAATACTTACCGCTTCTGAAATAGTTTTATTCATTTTCCAATTTCCAATCATCAACGGTTTTCTCATACCAAATTCGTCTCCTTTTATTATATTCTATTACTTTTATTTATTATATCATAAATTTATAACTATGTTTAAATTTAAATTTTTATAAATCTTTTTACTAAATTAATTTTATACAGATTAATAATTTTCTGTTAATTAGGTAATATTTCCTTTCGCTTATGCACAAAAGTTCATCAACTTTCTAAACAACCAACCTGCCAGTTTCTCAATTTACATAGAAACTTAACCCACTCGAGATTGAAAACTATTCTACGAATTTATCCAACGAAACGGAAATAAAAAATCTTCATTATCATTCATTACTAGACTAGATTATTTGAATTTAACTTACAAATGCATAAACATCTTCTTCTGTAAATTCTTCATATACTCCCTCCCTTTTTAGAACAGGGACTACTTCTTTTTCAAAAAAATCCAATGTAAAGACAAGTTTATACACCCAAAATAATGCCTCTTTTGCATTTAATAAAATCCCAAATTTACCAACAATTTTATTATCTTTACCTATAAAATAAATTCTGTACTTATCTATATTTTCTTTTAACAACATAACCGTTCTTTCTGACACGTCTTTTTGAATTGTTGAAAATCTGTATTGAGGCACTCTTCTTATATCCATAGCATTGCGAAACTTATCTTCAGTAAAATCTTCTTTATAAATGTCCATTCCTATATCAACCCTACCTCTAGGAGATAATAATTTAATTCGTGTGTCAGTACCAAGCTCTTTTATAAAAAACTCTTTTGTTACGTCTGACTCATTGTCAAATTTCTTTGAAATATTAAAATGAGGATTGCTCTCTCTTTCTTGCATAAATACACCGTAAACCCATTTATTGCCTTGTTTTTCAACTAATGAGTAATCGTAATATTGATCATGTTCTCCTTCTAAAACATTTCCTTTACAAAATACTTTAATTCCAAACTCGTTCAATAAAGTACACAAAATTTTCAAATTCATTTTCTATCCTTATTTCTCTATTAAGTATTCATTATCAATCAAATCTTGTATTGGACTTTTTCTATTTAATTTTCTTAACACATCTCGTTTATCAACAATTCTTGTATTTCCGATATAGTACTGTATCCCACCACCGGACTGTTCAAACCAAGATGCAACTATTCCGCTTTCCGGAGTAAATTCTTTTAATACTTCATATCTATGATATTCCCTAGTTAAACTTGAAGTCGGTAGAGATCTTTGATCAAACGGTGTTCCTGCAGGAGATAAAAATGTTCCTTGCGAACTTCCGTACCTGTCTAAAACTGTCCCAACTTTTAAAGGTTGAGAGTATAATTTTGCAAATAGTCCATTATTTGGTGGATAACATATACTTTCTGAGAGCATATTTTTTAATATATCCTCCCAATACCGCTTATATCTTGAAGCTTCAACTGGATCCATTAAATCAACAAAACCATTTAATTTTCCTTCTAAATCATTTTTGTTTTTCTTATTATCGTCAGACAACAATATTATACATCCGTTTTTTTTGTGGAAATGAATAAGTTTCATTTTTTATATTTCTTTCATTGGTGAGATTGAAAGAAACATAGTCATTCTCATCTTTTCTATTTATGTTTATACTTTCAGTTTCACCGTTGACTTTTGTTGATGTTGAACTGTTTGTAAAAACACTATCTTCTTTATTTTGTTCCATTTTTTTAAAACCTGGAAGTTCAAATATTTTTTCCTCATTTTATGGTACCAACAATTCAGTTTATCATTTATTAATTTAACTTCTTCTTGTACCGTTAAATTTAGATTTGCCAGACTTTTATAATTTACTTACTTTACACCTTGCCTTTTATTATCATTATATTTGTTTTAGCATTAATTAAATTTTAATTTATCTAAATTCACTTTAAAATTGCCATATTTATTTAAGAAATACTTTTACACTGCAATAGCTACTAACAGTTTGTCGCTTTATTAATTTTATATTTTTTGAATTTCTATGATTTGATAATAGCCTCTTTGTAAGTTGCAAAAGCTTGCGGAAAAACTTCGAGTACCTTTTCTATAACGCCGTGAAAAACTGACATTGCAATACCATAGTTCGTTATTGCAACACCGGCTTCGACAGTTTTACTTAGCCTTGCAAGCATACCTTTTCTATTTAAAGTACATGCGCCGCAATGTATTACAATTTTATAACTTGCCAAATCTTTAGGATAGTCTTGTCCGGAAACAAATTCAATTTTTAAATCTTTTCCTGAATGTTCTCTAATCCATTTCGGAAGTTTTACTCTACCAATATCATCAGCAGAGGCGTGATGCGTACAAGCTTCAGAAATCAAAACCTTATCTCCATCAACAAGACTATTTAGAACAGCAGCACCTTTTGCCATTTCAATTATGTCAGATTTATCGGCAGCATAAATTGTTGAAAAAGTTGTAAGTTTAATATTGTACGGCGTTTTTGCAGCCACTTGTTTAATAGCTTGAGAATCTGTTATCGTTATTACCGGCGGGATTTTTAAATTTTGCAATGCTATTTCGTATTCTGTATCTTGCACTGTATAAGAAGCGGCATTTAAATCTAAAATATGTCTTAATGTTTGTATCTGGGGCATTATTATTTTACCACGAGGAGCTCCTAAATCTATAGGCATAACCAAAACAACACTGTCGCCCTTTTTAATTATATTTCTTAAGGACGAGTAATTTTCTATATAATTATCGGGGAGAGTTTCTATTAGAATCTTTTTAAAATCGTTAAGAAAATCATCTCTATTTCCTGTAACGCTTGAAAATAACATAACATGTTTTGTCCATTTTTTAAGTTTTCCAAGAAATGTATTGTCAGGCAATTGCAAATCTGTTTTACTTACAACAATAATGCATGATGTTTTTCGTTTGTTTGCTTTTTTAATAATATTTTCTTCAAATTCGTTAAATTTACCTGACTCGCACATTAAAATAACAATGTCTGAGGAATCAAAAGCATTTTGCGCTTTCTCTATTCTTACATTTCCTAAAACAGAATGATCATTAATCCCGGCAGTATCGAACAGAGTTATTGGTCCTAAAGGATTAAGTTCTATTTGTTTATGAACAACGTCTGTTGTGGTTCCAGCTATTTCTGAAACAATAGACGTATTTTGATTTGTCATAAAATTCATTAAAGATGACTTACCTACATTTGTTCTACCAAATATCCCAATCTGAATTGTTAACGCTTTCACAGTACCTCCGCATCGCTTAAATATAATCAGTCTCATATATTTTTTTAATTAAATAATCTGATTATGTAAAAATAGTCTACACGCTGCGCTGACATTAATAATAAAAAATATACAATCAACTACTGTATTAATTATACCTATGCAGAGACAAACTACTCTGATTTTTAAGGTATTCTGATATTGATCTAGCAGCTTTTTTACCCATACCCATAGCCTCTATTACAGTATCTCCGCCGACAATATCTCCGCCGGCAAATATACCATTTATTGAAGTCATATAATTGTCATCAATTACAAGATAACCATGTGCATTAATATTTAAACCTTTAGTAAGTGATGATAAAATTGGATTTGGATGAAGTCCTAATGCTAAAACAACCATGTCAGCTTCCATTATATAATTTGACCCGGTAATTTCATTAGCACATCTTCTTCCTGATTTATCAGGATCACCAAGCTCCATTTTTACACATTCAACAGCTCTAACAAACTTTTTTTCGTTACCAATAAACTTTACAGGATTTGTCAGGGGTATAAATTCTACACCTTCCTCCTTTGCATGTACTTGTTCTTCTTTTCTTGCAGGCATTTCGTTTTCTGATCTTCTATAAATAAGTTTTACACTCTCCGCCCCAAGACGCACGGCTGTCCTTGCAGAATCCATCGCAGTATTGCCTCCTCCAACAACAACAACATTTTTACCTCTATAGACGGGTGTATCATAATTTGGAAAATCAAAAGAACGCATTAAATTTATACGCACCAAGAATTCATTTGAACAGTAAATATGATTTAAATTTTCTCCATCTATTTTTGGGAAAACAGGAAGTCCCGCTCCAACCGCTATAAATATGGCTCTATAGCCTTCATCAAATAAATTTTGCATAGTTTTTGTTCTACCTACGAGGGTGTTTAAAACTATTTTCATTCCGAGATTTTTTAATTTATTTATTTCCATATCCAAAATTTTTTTTGGAAGTCTAAATTCAGGAATGCCGTAACGTAAAACACCACCAGCATCATGAAGAGATT
>JAISRA010000021.1 GCA_031273885.1 Endomicrobium sp. | reverse complement strand
ATAAATTTTTCTAAAATTCTTGCAAATAAATATAACTTCAATAAGCCGATTATTTTTGAAAAGTTTGGCACAGCCAAGTTATTTATAGGTAGCGAAGAAATAGAATTTGTAATGCCTAGGAAAGAATACTATGATTCAATTTCTAGAAATCCGAGTACCCAACTTGCCTCTTTAGAACATGATGCTTTTAGACGAGACTTTACTATAAATGCTTTGTTTTTAAGACTTAGCGATATGAAAATTCTCGATCTCACCTCAGACGGACTCGCTGATATCAGAAATAAAATTATAAGAGTAACAGATCAGTCGAACTCCAGAATAATATTTGATCAGGATCCTTTAAGAATATTGAGAGCTGTACGTCAAAGTTTACAGCTAGGTTTTAGCATTGAATCTAAAACTTATAATGCTATGAAAGTTTCTGCTAAGCGAATAAAAATTGTATCACATGAACGCATAAGAAATGAGCTAGATAAAATTTTAGTTGAAAAAAAATCATCAAAAGCATTCATTATTATGAATGAGATTAATTTATTAGCTGAAATTTTACCTGAAGTCGCTAGATTAAAAAATTTAAAACAGTCTTTAAAATATCATGCCGATGATCTATTTATACATACCTTGAAAGTTTTAGACAGAACACGAAACGATATTATTTTAAGAATGGCGGCTTTACTGCACGACATAGGAAAACCAATATACAAAAACGACAGTGATGAAATTTCTTTTTATAGACATGGTATCGAAAGTGCAAAAAAAGCTGAAACTATTTTAAAGAAATTTAGGTATTCAAAAGAATTTGTACAAAAAACTATATCGATTATAGAGAAACATGTGTATCCTAAAATGTATTCTAAAAATTGGACGGACAGTGCAATACGAAGATTTGTCAGAAGATGCGACAGCGAGCTTGATTTGATAATGGAAATTTCAAAAGCAGATTTTGGAAAAGGCAGATTTGACGAAAAACTTATTGAATTAAGCTACAGAATTAAAAATTTAAAATCCAAAAACATGTTGTACCTTAAACCAGAATTGCTTTCAGGAAGCGAATTAATGACAGTATTCAATAAGTCTGCGGGAAAATGGATACAAACGACAAAAAATAAAATAGAAGAAATGCGGATTGAGAATCCACATCTTACAAAAAATGAAGCAATTGAAGCAATAAAAGAAAAAAATGTTAAAAACTAATATTTAAGAGAGTTTAAACTCAATTAAAATCTGACAATTTCAACACAAACTAAAAAGCAAAAAAGTAATTAAATCTATTTAAAATATTTTGCTATTAAGCTATTTTGTGTTATGCATTTTAAATTAAATACTTATAATTGCTGAAGAGGATTGGCTTTCCCATACTTCAACTTCGCAAACTTTTGCATTTCCCGCTTCTATATCTTTAAGCTGTTCTAAAATAAATGACGCTATATTTTCTGTCGTAGGGTTAATTTTATCAAAAGGAGAAATTTCATTTAAGAATTTATGATCTAAATAATCGATAATTTGCTCCAAATGTTTTTTTATTTCCGTAAAATCTATAAGCATACCGATGTCATCTAATTTTGTTCCGGCAAAAGCTACCCTAACTTTCCAATTATGCCCGTGCAGATTTTCACATTTACTTTTATATCCCCTTAAACAATGAGCCGAAGCAAAACTTTTTGTAACTGAAAGTTTAAATTTCATTTTTTACTCCAATTCAATTTTTTTAACACCAAATATTTTTTTATAAAAAAATCGACTGCCTATTGTTTGAAATTTTACTGGATTATCGCTTACGTAAAACCTCAAAAATTTCTTTCCTTTTGAGTCCGCTAGTAAAGATTTTTGATCTAAAATATTTTTAACTTCTAAAGCTGTAGCTTTTGTAGAATCTATGAGAGTGATACTACTACTTATATTCTTCTCCAAAGCCTTTTTTAAAAGAGGATAGTGAGTGCATCCCAAAATAAGAGTATCAATTTTTTTACTCAAAAGAGGTTTCATATACTTTTTTATCACACTATCTGTAATTTCACTGTCAATAAATCCTTCTTCTACAAGCGGAACAAATAATGGGCAAGCCTGTTGATACACATCGGCTTTTAAAATTTTGTTTATTTCCTTAGGATAAGACTTGCTTTTAACGGTTCCTTCTGTTCCAATAACGCCTATTCTTTTATTCTTTGATACAAGCACAGCCTCTTTTGAACCCGGTTCAATTACACCTACAACGGGTATTTTTAGAGTTTTTTTTAATGCAGATAAAGCAAAAGCTGACGCAGTATTACATGCTATTATAATTAGTTTTACTTTCTTTTTTATTAAAAACGATGCTATTTCTCTTGAAAATTTAATCACAATATTTTTTGACTTTGTCCCATACGGAACATGGGCAGTATCTCCGAAATAAATAAGACTTTCTAAAGGAAGAGCTTTATTCATTGCAGACATTATCGTGAGGCCGCCAAAACCTGAATCAAAAATTCCTATAGGATTATTATTTATTTTGCTCTTTCTCTTGTTGTGCATAATATTTTACCACTCCATCATATATGGAACCAGCTATTGCTGTACGAAATTTTTTTGAGCAAAGTTTTGCTTCTTCAGCATAATTGCTTAAAAAAGCACTTTCCACAAGCACTGCAGGCATCTGAGTTCCTCTTAAAACATAAAAACTCGCTTGCTTTACACCTCTACTTGGTATATTAAGTCTTTTAGGCACTTCAGCAAGTATGAATCCGCTTAATTTCGACGATTCATTCATATGTTCATTGGCACCCATAGACCATAACACATTTTGAAGCGAAGAGCGTTTTTTGGTAGGTTTACCCTCTAACTCTAAAACAGAATTTTCCATAATTGCAGTCGCAGCTGCTTCTGAGTCCGTAGCTTTTTCAGACAAGAAATAAATCTCAAATCCATTTACATTTCTGTCAAAATTAGCATTACAATGTACGGATACAAACAAATCCGCACTATGTTCGTTTGCTATATTTGTTCTTTCGGCAAGAGGAATAAACCTGTCGTCAGACCTTGTTAGAATTATGTCATAATCCTTATTATCATCAAATATCGATTTAAGCTCACGTACTATTTCAAGATTTATATCTTTTTCCTTTATACCATTAGGACCTACAGCTCCGGGATCTTCTCCACCATGTCCTGCATCAAGCATTATAATTTTTTTGTGTTTACAAGACTTTTTATTATTTGTATTTTTATTTTTAGGCATGACCTCCAAAAACGTTGCGGTATCATCTACTATTATATTATTACTATCATCAATTATATTGTTGTTTTCAAATTTTTTAACTGGTACATTCGCAAGATCTTTGTTATTTCCGTTATCTTCAACGATAGATGCAATTTCCATCATCTGTGTCTGTTCGTATTTTTCCGTAGCTGTTAAATCAATTTTTTTTGAGTCATCATAATCTTGAACAGTATATTCTTCACAATGTTCTGAAGTTTTAATTTCTGTCAAACCAGATATATCAATATTTTTAAAGTGAGTAATATCAACAGAAATTCTATCAGGTTTTGAAAATTTTGAAGTTTTAATAAATTTAGGCACTTGAGCTAAATTAATTTTTATTATGGAAAACCGTCCATCAATGCCACACTGTATATCTTTGACAACACCATTGTTTACATTTATAGAATCGCGCTGTACTCTACATCTAAATATTTTTAAAATTATAGCATTTGAAGTTTTTAAAACAGTATATGACAATGACCTTTTAAGATCTACAAACACTTGCGTTCTTTCCGGTCTTGTGAAATATCTTACAGCCAAAATAGCTGCTGGATAATGCTCTATATTTAACGTTAAAGTTGAAGGATCCCACTTGGTGTCAGTCTCAGTAATTTCTGCAAACTCCGGAGACACAATGATTTCAGGAGAAATATAAATATCACTTCCTATCAATCTTGACGGAAGAGACATTTTTCTTAATTTTTTTCTAAAAACAACTGAAGTGCTGTTTGCTTTTATATCTATTTTGCTGTTTTTTAAGTTCATTGTTACTTGAGAACTTACAGGCCTCCACTCAAGAATAGCGCCGTATATTTTCGCAATTTCCCTAACAGAAAAATATTTTGTTTGTTCCGACATTTTATAGATATTTATCCCACGAACAACTTTTCCATCACTCATTACATTGATAGCCTGTGACGGAACAACTTCCTTTTTTACCGCATAAGCATACACAAAAACAAACAATATAAGCAATGAAAATAATAAATTTATTAGTTTTTTCATAAAACAAGGAATTTAATTGCCTCAGCAGGATTTTTAGCTGAAAAAACATAATTACCGCTGACTAATACGTCAGCCCCTGCTTTAATGCAAACGTGAGAAGTTTGAGAATTTATTCCACCGTCAATTTCTATAAGACATTTATATTTATTTCTATCAATAATTTTTCTTAAATATTCTATTTTTGGAATCATATCGCTCATAAAAGTCTGTCCGCCAAAACCAGGCTCAACGGTCATAACCAAAACTAAATCTAAATAAGGAATCAATTTTTCTATTTCAGAAACAGACGTCTTAGGCTTTATTGACATGCCGACTTTAATGTCTGACGACTTTATATCTTCTATAAGTTTTCTTTTGTCAGATTGAATTTCACTGTGAAAAGTTATTAAATCCGCTCCAGCTTTTTGAAATTCATGCCAGTACTTTTCAGGATTTGTTATCATAAGATGTACGTCAAAAAACAGTCTCGTTATCTTTCTTAAAGATTTTACAACAACTGGACCCACTGTAATATTTGGCACAAAGTGTCCATCCATCACATCAACATGAACCCAATCTGCACCTGCGTATTCTATACTATTTATATCATTTTCTAACTTAGCAAAATTTGCAGACAAAATTGAAGGAGAAATAATAATTTTTTTCATTTTTACTCCAAATTAACTATATTTACTGCAACAGTCACATTTATACTTTTTGCATTTGTTATGTCCGTATCACATTCAGGGTACTGCTTTATAATGGTGTTTGTTATAATATTTGGCACTTCTTCAGTTTTTACATTCATCATAACATTGTATTGCGATGCCCAAATTTTTGCTTCTTTGATGTTTTTATTTATAAAATTGGGCATAAGAATAACTCCTTCTGGAGGAAGTCCATCTGAAACAACAACATTTACAACAGAATTTTTATCTACTCTGGATCCTGTCATAATATCTTGGAAAAGAACTATATCTTTTTCCACTGAACCCGAGAAC
>JAISRA010000060.1 GCA_031273885.1 Endomicrobium sp. | reverse complement strand
TAATTTTTGCGTATGGATAATCTTTTTTAAAATTCAAAATATTATTTATATCTGCGCCTCTCCATGAGTAAATTGACTGATCATCGTCTCCAACTACACATATGTTGTGACGTTTTTGTGCAAGCAGTTTTATAAATATGTATTGAGCATGGTTTGTATCCTGATATTCGTCAACCATGATATATTTGTATTTCTCTTGGTAGTGTTCCAGTAATGTCGAATGTTGTTTTAGGGCTGAAACTGTTCGCATTATCAAATCTCCAAAATCCAAAGCTCCAGTTCTGTCTAATTTTTTTTGATAAAGTTGATAGATTGTCGCTATTGTAGCTCCTGCAAGGTTTTCAATATTATCAGTTTTGTCTGCCATTTCTAACGGTGATTTTAAATCATCTTTTGCACGACTTATTTTATCAGCTATGTTTGAAATTTTAATTTTTTTTTCATCAACGTTTAGTTCTTTTAAACAATCTTTGATTACATTTTTTTGATCTGAAAAATCATATATTAAAAAATTGGGATTCAGTTCGATTCTTGAAGCTTCAATGCGTAAAAAATATGCGCAGAATGAGTGAAAGGTTGATATCCATACATTTGTGCCTTTTTGAGGGGCTAAATCATTTACTCTTTTCTTCATCTCTGTCGCGGCTTTATTTGTAAACGTGACAGCCAAAATAGACCACGGAGCAATGCCCAGAGAAAGCAAATATGCAATTCGATGTGTTATAACTCTAGTTTTCCCTGTTCCTGCTCCTGCAAAGATTATTAATGGACCTTCGGTGTATAATACAGCTTCCTCTTGAGAAGGGTTTAAATTTTTAATCAGTAAATCTTTTTTCATCTTACTAAATTATATCATATCTGGAAAATTTTGATATAATTTCATAGTAATATTGAATATAGGGGGATAAGAAATGGATATTTTTCTTGAAAGAAAAAGTGTTCGTAAGTATGCCGATGGAGACGTTAAACAAGAAGACTTGGAATATATTTTGCGTGTAGCTATGTCTGCACCTACGGCAAGGAACACAAGATGTTATTCTTTTTTAGTAATAAAAGATAAGAAAACACACAAAAAACTTGCAGCAGTACATAAGGCTGCTCAAATGATTTTGCAAGCCCCACTTGCAATTTTAGTTGTCGGTGACCAAAACAAAGCTTATGAACAGTATTTACCTCAGGACTGTGCGGCGGCAACGCAAAATATTCTTCTTGCTGCAACCGCAAAGGGTTACGGATCAGTTTGGTGTGGTGTTTATTCAAATGAAGAAAGATCTAAAGCCATAGAGAAGCTTTTTAATTTTCCCAAAAGTATAAAAGCTTTTTCACTCGTTGTTATAGGAAAATCCGCCGATAATAACATGCCAAAGGACGGTTGGGATCCGGAGAAGATTAAGTATGAGATTTGGGAATGATAAAACAAAACGTAAGCGAAAAGTTGAGGAATATAGTTGCGCAGTACCTAAATAATAAAGGTATGCCGGGTTCTATAAAATTTAGTGTAGAAGTTACTCCTAAAAATATTAAAGCTGATCTTTTAGTAAATGCGGCGATGCCAATAGCAAAAAAACTTAAAAAAGATCCAAAAATTGTGGCACAGGAAATCATAAATGTTATAATCAAAGAGTTGCCTGAACTCATAGAAAAAGCTGAAATAGCAGGTGCTGGTTTTATCAATTTGTGCGTAAAAAATGAAATTCTTTATGAAGAACTTCGGGCAATTATCAAAGAAAAAGATAAATATGGCAGTTTACCTGAAAATAACAAAGAAAAAATTGTAGTTGAATTTGTATCGGCAAACCCTACGGGCCCTTTGCATATAGGTCATGGACGTGGAGCTGCGATAGGGGATTCTCTCTCAAGAATATTGAAACACTTGGGATATAATGTTGTAAAAGAATATTATCTGAATGATGTTGGAAATCAAATGTTGGTTTTTGCAAAATCTGTTGAAATTCGTTACAGACAGCTAAAAGGTGACAAAATCCATTTTTTAGAAGATGGGGGGTATAAGGGTGAATATATATTTAGCATTGCAAAACGTTTGGCTGCTGAAGGGAAAGATATAAGAGAAATAGATTTCAAAAATGAAGCAGTAAAAGATATTTTAAAAACAATAAAAGATGATTTAAGAGATTTTGCCGTAGAGTTTGATAACTGGTTCTCAGAAAGTAGAATAGCTGTGGATAAAGATCAAAACGATAGAACAGAAGTTGATAAATTATGTATGTCTCTTCTTTCAAATGGCAATGCTTATATAAAAGACGGTGCGTTATGGCTTGCATCAACAAAATTTGGTGACGATAAGGACAGAGTTTTAAAAAGAAGCGATGGCAGATACACATATCTTGCTTCGGATGTAGCATACCATAAAAATAAGTTTGAAAGAGGGTTTGTAAGACTCATAAATCTTTGGGGTGCAGATCATCATGGATATGTTGCAAGAATAAAAGCTTGTATACAAATGTTGGGTTTTAGCAAAAAAACATTAAATGTAGTTCTTTATCAGCTCGTTTCTCTTGTACGAAATGGGCAGCCTATGGCGATGTCAACACGTACAGGAGAGTTTGTAACTTTAAGAGCGGTTATTGACGAGGTTGGCAAAGATGCATGCAGATTTTTCTTTTTGCTACGGGCTCCTGGTTCGCAGCTTGAATTTGATTTAGAGCTTGCAAAAAAGCAGTCCAATGAAAACCCTGTTTTTTACGTTCAGTACGTTAATGCAAGGTGTAGCTCTATTCTCAGAGAAAGTAAAAACAGAAACGATATTATTACAGATATTAAAAATATAAACTTTGATTTACTTAATAGAAAAGAAGAAAGAGATTTAATAAAGCAGCTTTCAGCGTTTTGCGACACTCTTTATTTGTCTGAAAGAACTATGAGTCCTCATTATTTTACAGCATATTTAATAGAGCTTGCAGATATATATCATAAATTTTATGAAAAATGTCGTGTTTTATCAGATAATTCAAATCTTGCTTCGGCACGACTCAAGCTTGTAGAAGGTGTTATGGTAATAATTCAAAATGGACTAAATTTACTCGGTGTTTCTACGCCTGATAAAATGTAATGTTTATATTTTTTGAATTTATGCTTTGTTTATGGTGGCTTGTATATTTAATTAGTTTAGTGCACACGGTTTTTATTATCAAAATTATTATTACTGCGATGAGAATTGTTTGTCTCTATAATTTTTACCTATGTTTCCGTAACACCTTACGGAGAAGTGGTTGTAACGGTTTCAGGCAATTGTTTTCTCTTGAACCCAAAAGAGGTAAAAAAATTGTTATTGACTGTGGTTTGCTTATGTCGATGAGAATTTGATTTTAAAGCTGCAGAATTAAAAAGTATACAACTTTAGCCGAAACTTGTTAAAGCAGATACCATTTATTTATATCTTAAATACACTATACATAAAGGTTTAAGGGATAAAGTTATTTCACTCAAGATATAAAAGAACTTGCACTAGTGCTTTTTAAGGAGAGGAATACTTTTGATTTAATAGAAAGAGAATGGGTTTGATTGATTTGGATATTTAGATCATAAAATTTTGTTAAAAGATTTAGTAAAAAAGAAAATGTTAAATTTTTATTATGTAAAAATTGTTGTAAAACAGAAGGTGCAAAGATAAGTAAATAGTTTGTGCAGTAAAATATGACTAAGATATTATTAATTTTAAATTAAAACTAATAAAATAAAAATATCATAGACTCTGCGGTTGACTTTTAGTGTTGATAACAAGAAGGTTATGCTTTCAAGAGATTTAATGGTGCGGTCAATTTTTATTGAGGCAATTTATAGTGGCAATAAAAATATTGTGAAAACTATGATATTTTCATAAAAGATTTAGAGCGCGTTATTATTGAAGGAATGACTGTTTGTATTTCTGCTTTATCTTTTGACAAAACTCAAAAAGTTTTGTACGGAATAAGATGCATTTATACTTTCAAAACAAATACCTATTTATTTCAGTATCCAAGCGTAAATACCAAGTGGTTTTATATCAAAAAAAGAAGGTGCTAAATTATCGCGGTTTTTGAATGATGTGATGTAATATATAAAATAGTATCAATTCTCTCAAAGAATGTGAAGTTGCAAATGGTAAGCAACTATTGTGAAATATCGTTGACTTTGTTTTCTTTAATTAGTGCCACAGTATGGATGGAAAACTAAATAACTACAATTTATAACTAAGATGTTCGTTCATAAGGAATGATGATGTCATTGTAATGATAGTTAATTATGTAAAGTAATGTAGGGCTTATTCTTGAAATTGAAGAAACCTGCGATTGAATCAAAAGTTTAGTAAGAACAAAAAATATGATGTTTTTCAGATTAGCAGATTTTATGATATACTACAAAAATAACTCTCAAAATGAGATAAAAATGTTGAAGTGCGCCTAAATTAAAAGCAAAACTCAAGACGTATTAAAACTTTTGTAAAAAAACAAGCTGGCAAAATGTGAAAATATAGAACTTGAAAATGTGGTACCGTTAGTTTAATGTTAATATGGTTGCAAAAAAATCTGAAAAAATTATTTACAAGAGTTTTTTGAATGACTCCTATAAAGTTTATTAATTTTTTTTGTTTAAAATAACGAGATGTCAAATGAGACACTAAATGAATGTAACCCCAATCTTTACAAAATCGCCTGACAATTTAGTTTTTTTAGATATAGAAACTACGGGACTTGATCCTTTAAAAGGCGCAAAAATAGTCGAGATTGCAATGCTTAAGATATGTGACGGTGTTGAACAAAGGTATGAGACTCTTGTAAATCCTCGGCAAACAATCCCGGTTGAATGTTCTAAAATACACAATATTAACTCTGATATGGTAAAAAATTCACCATCTTTTAAGGAGATTTCGCAAAGTATTCTATCTTTTATCAGTTATAATAACGTTGTTGTGTGCCATAATGCTTCTTTTGATTTGTTTTTTGTTCATAAAGAACTTTATCAAGCGGGTGTGCCTGCTAAAAACATTTTATATATAGATACTTTAAAACTCGCAAAGCAGTATTTAAGTTTTGAATCCAATAAGCTGAGCCATATAGCAAATATTATTGGCGTTGAAGTAGGAATTAGTCACAGAGCAATGGCTGATGTTTTAACAATGGCCGCAGTTGCAAAATATATATTTGCAAACATGTATAAAAAAAATATATATATTCTGGAACCTTCTATATACAAATATAGTATTAATAAATAGCTTTATGACTTGTTGTAAATAATAAACTCAAACTCACAAAAATTTATGACACTTTTATAAAAAATGATAATGAGTAATAATTTATAATGATTAACTGGTATTAAGTTTGCTTAAAACCTCTTAAGCAAAGCTATATAATAGTGAAGTGTAAAAAATAGAGTTGTATAACATTTTTTTAATATCAAAAAGTAATACTTGACAAAATATAATAGAATTAATATTATTCCAACGTCAAATAAAAATTAATGATAAAGAAGAATAAAAAATGGAAAAAATGCAAAATGTGTCGAACAAACAAATAATGGATATCAAAGAACTTTCAGAGTATTTAGGCATAGGCAAATCTAAGATATATAGTTTAATAAGGATGAAAAAGATTCCGGCTTCAAAAATAGGGAAACAGTATAGATTTTCTAAAGATATTGTTGATTCTTGGCTTAGAGACAAAATAATTACAAAGAAAGAAAATGCGCGTTTCAGCAAAATGTAAATCCGGTAAAAACTGAAAAACTGAGGAAAAAATAAAACAGGTCGCAATTATAGGAGGTGTAAAAATGGCAGAGAAAGTAGAAAAAGTTGGTGTAAAGAGAGAACCAGGATATCTTTATTTCCTCGATAAACAAGGTGACGTTTCAAGAGCTCTAATGGCAAGAGGTGGAAAAAAGGTTGGAGCAAAAACTGGGAAACCTTCAAAAGTAGAAAAAATAGGTGTAAAGAAAGAAAAAGGATTCTTTTATTTTATTGACAAACAAGGTGATATTTCAAGAAGTTTAATGGCAAGAGGTGTAAAAAAAGAAGCTGATAAAACTGCTAAAAAATCTGTAAAGAGATTTATAAATAAATCTGCAAAAAAGTAAATTGAAGGAAAATAAGATTAGTATAATTCTTATACAATTATGAAGTATAGTTTCTTAAGTCCCTCGGTAATTTTTATTTTGATAAAGCAACCTCTATCTTAGTTATTTTAAAATGTTTTTGTTACAACATTGTAATGGTTTAAAAATAAAAGTAATATTGTATTGCTAGTGAAAAAGTTTATTTTGTAGAGGAGAGTTTTCATTTGTAAATGAAGAATTTTTCAGTTGTAATACTTGCGGCAGGTGTTGGTACAAGAATGCTATCTTCTTTACCTAAAGTTATGCATAAGCTTTCAGGTAAACCACTGGTAAAGTGGGTTGTAGATTCTGTTTCTGTTTTAAAACCTGATAACGTGGTTGTTGTTCTGGGATATGATTCTGAAGTAGTTAAAAAATATTTGTCGAAAAGCAATATAAAGTTTGTTTATCAAAAGGAACAGCGTGGTTCGGCTCACGCTGTGATGCAGGCAGAAAAGGATTTTAAAAATTACAATGGAGATATTTTGGTTATAAGTGGGGATGTCCCTTTAGTAAATACTTCTACTTTATTGTCTTTAATAAAAAGCAATAAGAAAACTAGATCTGCCGTTACTGTTTTAGCTGCTGAAGTCAAAGATCCTTTTGGCTATGGCAGGATTATAAAAAA
>JAISRA010000096.1 GCA_031273885.1 Endomicrobium sp. | reverse complement strand
ACATCGTTTAACCCCAATTCCGTGAACAAACCGCCCCCGCCCGCAAATCGCGAGGTATAGCCCTTGCTCAACGGATTATCGCTGCCGGAAATTATATTGGGCACCGACATTCCCCCGCGTAAACCTATATCCACTTTTTGTGAATAACAATATGAGCTTATTATTGACAAACTCAAAAATAACATTAATAATTTTTTCATTTTATTTTTAATTTAAAAAATTTTTCTACCTTTGCGCCGTTTTCTGTGAAATTACAGATTAACAGATTAATTGATTTCGTGTTTTTAATAGTGCTTGGTTCAATAATATGTTTCTTATCAAAATTCACACTTTTGTTAAAAAACGCAAAAATACAAAATTTCTGATAAAATATCATTTATCTTTGCGCCGTGATTATTAAAAATATGAATTTAAAGAAAGTTTAAAGGAAATTTTAAAACAAAAACAATATGAAGATTAAAGGTTTATACAAAATCATGATGCTAACGACGGCAATGTTTTTTATTTTGCAGGGAGAAGCAAAATTAAAAGGATTACCGACAATAAAAAGTTACAAGGATTACAATATCGGTAAAAATAATGTGGAATCCCTTAAATATACGGTCTATTCTCCAAAACTCGAAAACGGTGTTGCCGTGCCCGGAGAAATTGCCGATTTTATCGCCGAAATCTTTTTTGATGATAAAGGCAATAAAATAAAAGAAAAAGTTTACCACATCGAAACAGGTAAATTGGAATCAACCACAAACTGGACGTATAACGAAAAAGACGGTTCCGTGATACAAACAAGAACAGACAGCAAAAATGAGCAGGTTTACCGTATCGAATACATCGTTAACTATAAAGGAGGAACAGTTTTGTCGCGCAAATACGAAAATTTCACAGATATAAATACAGGTGAGGCGCGTTTTAATGTTTTTACAACGGAAGAATTATGGACGGAAAACGCCAAAACCCAAACATTAAAATACGAAAAAACCTTATATAGCCTTGTCACAGGTGAAGCTGTAAGGCGATCCACCAGGGAATATCCCTTGGAAAAACCCTACACTTTATATACAACATTGGACGAGATAACGACTCCGATTGATTATACATGGGAACCTGACTACAGAGAAAAACTGTTTAAGGCAACAAACAGCAAAACTCGTAAGGAAGACATTTACAACGGCACACAAAACCAATATAAGGCGAAAAAAAAGCTATTAAGCAACATTCTGACTTACGACAGCAATAAAAAACTGCAAAGTGAGATAACATATATTTATAAATATGATAAAAAGAAAAATTGGATAGAAGTGCTTCAAAAAGAAGGAGATAATCCTCAATTTATTGTTATAAGAGAAATTAATTACCGTAAATAAAAAGATTATTTTGTTAAAAAACATTAAAAAAATAATGGCAATACAATTTTAATTATACCTTTGCAGAGTTTTTTAGAAGTACGACTGGGTATAAAAGTAAAAACAGCCGACTAAAAAATTAAACAAGCAAACAGTAATATTGAAAACAGTAAAACAGTAATATTGAAAATAATAAACAAAGAAATAAATTTAAAAAAAATTATTATAAACAAAAACATTTTTAATTAATTATTTAAAATTCCAAATTATGAAAAGAAAAAGTATTTTGATGACAATTGTAGCAGTATTTTTTGCTGGCATAGCAATAGGGCAAGTACCTAATTTAGGCCAACCTTGGCCTGCAGCAGGAACTTTACCTAATGGCGCTAAAAGTGCTGATACGATTTATTTCTGTGAACCCGCAGATTCTCTGCGTCCTATTGAATTAGGATATGATGTTCTAGGTTTAAGCCTGCTGCCAAGTTTTGGTGACTGGTCTTTATATTCAAGAACAAGTAGCGCTGCTTTACCAAGCGATTATGACTTTGGTGTTCAGAAAAACCAAGGACAAGGAAACGCATTTAAAGTAGTTGGTTCTACTGTTGGTGGTTATATCTTCCAGTATATAGCCACAGATGGACAATGCGGACTTGCTGTAGGCGAGGCGTTTTATGCGTATGTATTTATTTTACCTGATTTAAATGATGCTCTTTCCAAGGACACTATTGTATGTACCCAATCTAGTCCGGGTTTTTCGGTAAATGTTAAAGCGTCGTTTTATTCTCATGTAAAAGATTATGGCAATTTGTACGACAAGGCAGGTGTTGCATTTAGCTTACTTCCGGCTACATGGGATGTAAAGGTTGAAGCTCCTTTCGAAAGTGACTCTGTTTATGAAGCAACATTGACGATAGATCCGGCCAATTCTCCTAAAGAATATACTTGCGGATTATCAGGTAAGTACCTTCTTAAAGTAAAAGTGCGCGATTCCATTGATTTTGATCCTAAAACACATATTATATGTGTTGATGATACTGTTGGTATAGAAGGACAGAGAAATCCGGATGATATTTTTAAACGTCAAGTACCGGGTGGATCATACAGTCCTGCTACAATATTTGCCGGCGGTTGGACTGCAGACGAAGTTGCAAATGGTAAACAATTTTTGTATTCCTATACAGATCCTTGTACCAGTACCCCTAAAACAGTAAAGGATACCTTAAGATTAGATGGTAAACATGGTTATTGGGGTAAAGATACTGTTACTGTTTGCCGTACAAAAGGTCTTGCTGATATTCTAAATGATCATGGTTATTATGATGCGTTAAGTTATCCTGGCATAAATGGATTGCCGCAGCCTGCTGATATTAGTTATTGGTATGATAGAGGTACTACCGGTACATTCCCTGTTCTACCTGGTACAAAAAGTGGTAACTCTTCTTTAGTAGGTTCTCATACGATAAATTTGGATGATATGCTTTCGAGTATAGGATATAACTATTTATGGAGAATTGATCCGGCAGCCAGTTTCTGTTTAGGAGGAGATTCGGGTATGATGGTTGTTATCTTACAAGAAGCCTTGTCTGTGGTAGATTATCGTGCTCAAATGTGTACAAATGCTCTTACTTCTGATTTTGATTTGGCTCTTTTCACAGGTATAAAAAACGCTGCATGGAAACATGTTGCTTATGCTCCGATTACAATTTCCGATGATAAGATACTTGCTAATGACTTATCAGCAAATCTCGGTATAGGTACTCATAAATTCAGTTATAAAATTGGTGGTAATTGCAGCGCGGAAGATTCAGCTGTATTCTATCTCAAAATAACTGACAAAGTCAAAATTTCTACGTCTGTAACGGAAAAATATTGCAAGGATAATTTGCCTGCTTCAATTAATTTGAATGACCTTCTTGGTCTTGTAGATGCATCTCCTACGTGGGCGCTCCAGTCTGCTGAAATTGATGGAGGTACAATAGCTCAATTAACTGATATTGTTGGGTTTACTGCAAATGGAGTATTAGACATCGGTAAACTTGCTAACTCTCCTGGCTTCAACGGAGACTTTGGTTCGAGTGACCAGGTTAAGTTAGTGTTTACATTGACAGGTACTGGTTGTGGACACTCAGGTTCAACAGTTACACTTGATTTTAGTAAACTATTCTAAATTAGGATAAAAAATAAGCCATTTCCGGGTAAAACCGGAATGGTTTCTCGGATTAAAGTAATTTAAAAGTTAAATGAATTAAAAATTAAAGTTAAATGAAAAATTTAAATCTTACGACGATGGCTCTGGTTGTTATTTTATTGACAATTTCGTGCAACAGAGATGATACGGTTTATACCCAAGATAAAGAGAAAGCTCCTAAGAAGGAGAGGCTTTATGGTATAAAAAAAGTTGATAAAATATCAACTAAAGCAGTTTCTCTCAGTGATAAAACATGGGAGTCGGGAGATACTATAAGAATCAGATTCTTAAATGGTAGCGTTCC
>JAISRA010000048.1 GCA_031273885.1 Endomicrobium sp. | reverse complement strand
CGAATCTCCAACAAAATCTGCAACATCGTGAATTTCCGGCAGTTGGTATATGTGCGCTAAAATTACGGCATTTTTTTCTTTTTTTAGTTCATTTAAATTTTTAACAATATTATTCATATTTATTCATATAAAATTCCACTAAAATTCTATGCTCCATTCTCAAGGTTTTAAATAAAAACTTATATCACATTTTCAAAAATAAATCTTAACCCCGCCAAATTATATTACATAAATATATAATTAACCCATCATAATCGAAATCTTTTCATCTTTCATTATTATATATTTATTTTAAGCTTTTTTCCACGTATCAGAAGCGACTTTGCTTTCGTTTTTTCATTACTATCTACAAGATTTTTCACTCACAATACTATATCAATAATTGCGAAGTATCCTTAATGCTTCTATGACAGTTTTGATTGCTCTTGGCACAACTTCCCATTAATTTTGCAGTACGCACTGTTCAAACGAGTAGTTTGTTTTACAATATTATTAAAGAATAGTAAAATAGAATTTGTGAGGTGTATTATTTTTATTTAGGAAATCTTAAATGAAAAGGTTACATATAAAAAACCCATATAGATGTAGAATTAAATTAAAAATTTGTTCATGCTTTACGTTATTTTTTATTATGTTTGCTTCTACTATGGTTTTAAATCAAGTTTTTGCCGTACAAAGCAGTATAGTAAATATCAGTGCTGGAAATCCTAGTACATTTTTTTCTTGTAGTAATCTTGCTACAGTTTTATGTTCAACAATGCAAAAATGCACAATGAGTGTTGATTTTATAAATCAAGGAGTGGAGTTTAAAGCAGACAAAGGATTGTCGTCCACAGTTAAATCAGTCAACCGAAACAATAAAGAAATTTTTAATGCGATCATAACGGATACGGTAAACTCAAGAAGTGGAATTGGTATTACAGGTAGTACAAGTACAGCCGGTTTATATAATATTATAGATATAAACGCACAAGGCACACGTAAAGGTATTACTGCTGGAATGTTCAAAGTTTCATTAACATTTTTAAATTATTGGGAACGCTTTTTAGGGATTTCTATAGAGAAATTTAAAAATGAGGAAACCGGGAGATTTTCTAAAATTATTACAGCATCAAAAAAGGAATGTTTTAATAAGAGTTTAGAAATACTAAAAACATTTAAAGCAAGAGTTACACACAAGAATTTTAAAAAAGGATATATAACAGCATTTGATTTTTCAAAGAGTTTTCACGATTACTGTTTGGATTCAACTGAAGTTTGTATTTTCATAGCAGAAATTGAAAGCGATAAGATTAACGTTGAAGTGGTTTCAAATAACAGCTTGCTTGCCAACGAGTTTTCTGTCAAGCTCTTTCATATGCTTGCATAAAGCTGATTTTGCAGTAGATTAAGCTGCAATGTTAGTATGTGATTTTTTTAGAGAAAATAATCAAAAAGAATATTTCAAGGATTCTGGTTCTTTAATCAGCAGTCAACAAAAAACATGAAAAAAATTAAAGTCCGTTATATCATTTTTATAACTATATTCTTAATTCTAGTTCTTAATGAGGGAAACAGATCTCTTGTCAGGCGTTTTTTTGAACAAAAGAAATTGAAAGCAGATATTAAACATGCCCAGTATCAAAATAATTTGCTTAAAGAAAGAATATACTATCTGGAAAACGAACCGTCTTATTTAGAAAGAATGGTACGTAGTGAATTAAATGTTAGAGCTCCAGGAGAAATAGAATACAGGTTTTCAGTTAAAGAGTAGTAAATAAAATGCGAATCTTTATATTTCAATTGATTAAAAGTAAATTTAGCCTATTTTGTAACTGGGTTGACTTAATCTATAAATTTTGAGACTATCTGATTAAAAACAAATACATATTTTTTGGCGATTTTGATTTTATTGTTTTCTTTTTTCAATGTTTTATCTTTTAAACATTCTGAAAGAGTTTTATAATGTTTATAAGCACTGAAACAATCAATATTTACACCTTCGTTTAAAAGCCTTAACCCCAATATAATCGTTTCTGTTTTATAAAGTTTATCATCTATATATTCATTTTCAGTTTTCAAATCAACATTGTTTTTAATTAAATTGATATATCTTTGAACATTTGCAACATTTTTATATCTTCTTCTTTCAAAATATCCGGCTGCACCGGCACCAAGGCCTATGTATTCAAAATTACGCCAATAATTTGAATTGTGAAAAGATTCTCCGTCTCTCTTTGCCCAGTTTGAGACCTCGTAATGATTGTATCCGTTTTCTGCCAAAATTTCTATAGTTTTATCATACATATCTCTTTGAATATCGTCATTTGTACTTATACCTGTCTCAAAAAAAGATGTGCTCTGCTCTATTGATAGAGGATAAAGAGATAAATGCTGGCTGTTTAAAAGCAAAACTTTTTCTAAAGCTTTTTCCCAGTCTTGCATATTCTGACCAGGAAGACCATATATCAAATCAATATTTATATTAGAGAAGCCTTCTTTCAATGCCATATCATAAGCAGTGCAAAAAGCTTTAAACCCGTGTATTCGTCCTAAAAATTTTAGAGATTTATCTTCAACAGATTGGAGACCTATACTTAACCTGTTTACACCGTAATTTTTAAGAATTTTTAATTTTGATTCTGATGTTGATTCTGGATTTAATTCAAATGTAAACTCTTGCATTATTGATAAACTAAAAATATTATTTAACGCTTGTAAAAGTTTTTGTATTTGTTTTAATGATAAAACTGAAGGAGTTCCGCCGCCTATGTATATTGAATCTATTTTTTTATTCTTAAACTGTACGGCATAATCTGTTAAAGCATCAATATACTTATCAACCAAAACAGTATCGTATTTTTCAGAAAAGAAATTGCAGTAAAAACATTTTTGTTTACAGAATGGGATATGTATATATAAGCCTAACATATATTTTTAATATTTAGCATACAGCCACACAAGGCAAAAGCTCATATATAGTTCTTTCAGCATAACATATAACATTTTGATGTTCTTTGTTTCATCTCAAATCTAATAAAAAGTACAACAATATAAATAGTTTTGCCTATTTTTTTATTTGTCTGTAACAACTTTCGACTTATCTTTAAAAAGCTCTGCAATGCCACCAATTGAAGCCGTAATTCCAGTAGTTTCCAATGGCAAAAAAATTTTTGTTGCTTGACCGTCTGCAACTTTACCCAGAGACTCTAGATATTTAATTGCAATAAGATCGTTAGTTGGCTTACCTTCATGAATAGCATTATAAACTATTTCAATTTTATATTTTTCAGCTTCGGCAACTTGTCTTATTGCTTCAGCTTGCCCTATAGCCTCTAAAACTTTTTTTTCTTTTACAGCTTCGGCGTCAAGAATAACGGATTGTTTCGCACCTTCAGCTTTAAGAATTGCCGCTTGTCTCAAACCTTCTGCTTCCAAAATATTTGCTCTTTTTTCTCTTTCAGCTTTCATTTGTTTTGACATAGCATCAGTAATATCTTTAGGTGGATCGATCTTCTGTATTTCAACCCTTGTAACTTTTACTCCCCATTTATCTGTAGCCTCATCCATTACAACTCTCAACTGAGTATTTATTTTTTCTCTAGATGTAAGAGTGCTGTCCAACTCCATATCGCCGATTACATTTCTCAAATTTGTCTGCGCCAGTTTTAAAGCAGCGAGTGCAAAATCTTCGATATTGTAAACTACCTTCACAGGGTCTGTAACCTGAAAATAAATAATAGCGTCAACAATAACAGAAACGTTGTCTTTTGTAATAACACTCTGTGGGGGAACATCGATAACCCTCTCTCTCATATCGACTCTTAACATTTTCTGAAACATAGGAATAATTATATTTGCACCGGAATTTTTTGTACCGGTATATTTACCTAAAGTTTCAACAAGTCCCTTTTCATATTGTCTTATTATTTTTACAGAATTTGATACAAAAACAACTACAAAAACCACAATTATCCAAGCAAATGCCGTCATTTAACTTCCTCCTAATTTTGATATTGGTATATATACCCGTCACTTTTTAACTACAAGTGTCGTTCCTTCTATATTTCTTACTTTCACTACCTCGTCAACGTCAATTTCAACATCTGACTTGGCGCGCCATATCTCACCTACAACTTTTACAAAGCCCGTTTTAAAAGGCATTATCTTTTCCGTAACCACAACATCTACTCCAATAAGAGCATCAACATTTGAATTAATGGTCTTAGATTTACTAATCATTTTTTTAAATATTGGTCTTATAAAGCAGAGAGAGAGAATAGAAAGTATTATAAAAACAGCAATTATAATCCAATTTAAATTTGTAAACCACGCCGCTATTGCCGCAAAACCAGACCCTACGGCAAGACAAACAAAGAAAAAAGTTGACGACGTTATTATTTCAAAAATTATAAGAGCAACCGCTATCCCAATCCAACAAATCCAAGTCATATAATCCTCCAACGTTTAATAGGCCAATACAAAAATAATGCTTTACCTTTGATATATTTATCAGGCAAAGGCCCCCAAAAACGAGAATCAAAAGAAAAATCTCTATTATCACCCATCATCATATAATGCCCTTTAGGAATAATTACAGGACCAAAATTATCTCTTACAAAAGGCACAGGAATTGAAGTAAACTTACCTCTTGTCCAAAATGTTTGATAATTTTTGTTATTACCATTCAAATTAAAATCTTTAAAAACCGTAAAATCATTGAACACTGCATAAGAATCTTTAATATAAACATCATTTACAAAAAGTTTTTTATCTTTTATTTCAACTTTGTCACCTGCAACGGCGACACATCTTTTTATATAGTCTTTCTTGATTCCCTTTTCTCTTTCAGCAATCGTTAAAGCTTCAGAAGGACACTGAAAAACAACTATATCTCCGGGTTTCACGTTTCTTAAAGCGGCATAACGCTTACCACTATTGCTAAAGGGAACTTTAAAACCATATATGAACTTATTTACAAATAGATGGTCTCCCTCTACAAGAGTCTCCCTCATGCTCCCTGAAGGAATCTTAAAAGCCTGTACAAAGAAAAACATAATAAATGACGCTATCACAAGTGTTGTCCAGCATGTATCAACCCACAAATAAATATTTTTAAATATTTTTGAGAATAGCGAAGAATTATTAAAATACTTTTTTATGACTAACATAAACATAGCTATAATAAAAAGACTGCAACCGATAATAAAAAGTTTTAATTCCACAGTAACACGTCCGCTTAATGTTTAATAAATTTATACTAAGCTACATAACCCGCTTCACAGTCTTCACACTGACTGCTACGTAAGTCTAAATTAAAAGAACAAAAACGATAAAAATAGAGCCCTACAATAATTCCTACACTTACTTAAATTATAACAAAAAACGAAGTACTTAATTAGAACCACTTTACGCTTTCGGTTATTTCTATTGTCTCCTCTCTTTTTCTGCCAAGAGAAATCAAATTGATAGGAGCTCCAACAAGTTGCTCTAACCGCTTGACGTATTTTTGAGCATTAAGAGGCAATTTTTTAAAATCCGAAATGCCTTTAATTTTACCTTTAAATCCCGCCATCTTTTCATAAACAGGTTTAGCATATTTCTGAACAGTCCTTGAGGCTGGAAAATCCTTATATATTTTACCCTTGTATTTATATGCGACACATATTTTGATTGTATCTATACCTTCCATGCAATCAAGTTTTGTGAGAATTAAATGTTTTATACCACTGACTCTAACGCTGTGACGCACAACAACCGCATCAAACCACCCGCAACGACGAGGTCTACCTGTTGTAGCCCCGTATTCTCCACCTTTTTCCCTTAAGAAGTCTCCCATCTTATCAAAAAGCTCTACAGCAAAAGGTCCTTCTCCTACTCTTGTAGTATAAGCCTTTACAACTCCCAAAACTCTGTCTATTTCTGTAGGACCGACACCCGATCCAGAACATACACCGCCAGCCGTAGGATTAGATGATGTTACATAAGGGTAAGTTCCAAAATCTAAATCTAATAATGTACCTTGAGCACTTTCAAAAAGCACATTTTTATTCTTCTTAATTGCATTATCAATCATAAGACTAGTATCTGCAACAAAAGGTTTTATAAACTTTGAAAGTTCCATATGATCTTTTAATATTTCTTTCTTCAATTCCTCAATATTTACTCCGCTATTTTCTAAAATAAGTGCTTTTTCAATAAGATTTTTTTCAATAAGATCCAAAAAAACATCTTTCTCCAAATAATCAATAACTCTTATACCAATTCTTTTTATTTTATCAGAATAACAAGGCCCTATCCCTCTTTTTGTAGTGCCAATCTTAACATTTCCTTGTTCAAGTATTATATCAATAAGTTTATGATAAGGAAGTATTATATGGGCCTGTTCGCTTATGAAAAACCTACCTTTGATAGCAATTTTCCTTTTACTTAAAAAAGTAAGTTCTTCTTTTAAAGCTTTAGGATCAACTACAACGCCATTAGCAATTAAACAGTATTTTTCAGGAAAGAGTATTCCAGACGGTATTAAATGAAGTACAAAAGGTTGGTTTTCGTAAATTAATGTGTGACCGGCATTATTACCACCCTGATAGCGGACAATATAATCCGCTTGCTTTGCAAGATAATCAACAACCTTCCCCTTACCTTCATCTCCCCACTGTGTTCCCAAAACAACTAATGTTGACATGATTACCTTCCATAAAAAAACACTTAAACTTTTGATAAAAATAAAATCTAAACAGCCAGTATTTGGTGTCAGAAGCACCATTGGTCTAAAACGAACACTGCCCAGCTAGATTCAACTTTATATACCAGCCTGCTTAGCAAGTTTTCGTAAGTTTTTTTGTTAAAATAATTTTTCACTCACCAAGAGAAGTATACTATAATTTTGTATAAAAGTCAAACTTAATATAATATCGACTCTCTGAGTTGTCGTTCTTACTCTTTTTATTCTGTACTCTGACTGTACTCTGAAGAATTTTGTCTACAGTTGGTTAGCTTTTTCTATTCATAGCAACCTCGCGTTAACTGCTCACTCCAAAGGCTGTCTTTTTGAAAGAATGGATTAAACATCTGGTCATATTCTTTAAGTCTCTGTAAACAGTTTTAATAAATGCGTAATAAATCTTGCAGTCCTGTCTACCTGTCCTTCTAAAAATAAATATATTTTAAAAGCACCAGTCCAGTTTATTGCCAAGAAATTTAGCAAAATTTGACGTTCTTGTCGTTAACTTAAATCCAATGCTATTGATATGCCAAAAGGGATAAAAGCTATAATAACATTTTTTTGAATTAGTTATTTTGAATTAGTTATATCTATAGCATTTCAAGCATTTCAGACAATAAAGAAGTCAATACCTATGTATACTCTTTAGCATAATAATCAGTGAACCCATTGCAGTAGTGACAATATATCTATCTATCTTGCCTGATTTTGGCTTCTTCTTTTCTTCGGACTCCTCCCAAAGGTTGCAACGACACTGCGGGAAGGAGAAACTTCAAGCGACTACAAACTGACTATAAAAAGTGACTCTATGCACTCGCGACATTAATCTTGTATTTATTGTGCAGATGGTTACACAATAACATTGCAAGTTTGGTGTCACGATTTAGTTTATTTGGATCGTTTTTCAGAAATTAAATCTCGTTTAAAAGATGATCCTTATAAATTCTATCAATAACTTGTCTAACTTCCCTTTCAACAAAGAAAGAGCGATGGATCTCTTAAATCTTGCATGAAATTACGTCTTGAGCTGTCTCTGTCGCAAGGGACCTCATCATAATGAGCGCATAATCTCATTCTCTAAGCCCTTCTTTTACCATGGGTATAATTGCTAAATTTGCTAAAAATTCCATAAACTTTTGCAGCTAGAAAGAACTTCCATCATCATTGCCGTTTCCGTAAGAATTATCTGGTTCAGTTGTAGTTGAGTTTTTTTAGATAGCAATAGCTGCAACTATTCCAACTCCAAGCGCTGTGTAACACAACAATAGTAGTACTTGCACTAGTATTTAGTTCCTATTTCTTTTCGTCTTCTGCAAACGGCATTTCTTTTGTTATTGCTGCTTGCTGACTCCACTGGTTTTGGTGTATTTGTTAGACTAAACTCAACTAAGGCTGTGGACTTAAGAGCAAGCGTTGTTGTTAACACAAGTCTTTCGGATGATCCCATAATAGACTTTTTAAATCTTCCTGTTTCAGATTACTGGCTCTTTGTAAAGATTTCAACAGTCGTTGATTTAGGCGCCAAAGCAGACACCCGTTTGAATACTATTGGGATGTCTGTTGTTTCTAGCAGAGCAGTCATCCTTGTTGCTACTATTATAGGTTTAGTATTCATCCTTATAACTTTAGCAGGACTGTCTATAAATTGTTGGTTACTTCTAAGAACTAACACTGTAGATATCGAAAGCTCTGCTAGGAGAAATATTGGTCCTTACTGTCATAGTAATTATTTTTGCTGGAGGGTCGTCTATGACAGGCACTATATATATAATAGGCTTTGACGGTTTTAGTCATGGTAAAATTCGGAATCACAAGGGGCTGAGGATCTAAGTATAGAAGGGCTGTACTGTTGGTCAGCCTTATTTAACTTTGTGTTATCTTTCTTGTTTTCTTTATTTCTTTTACATTAAGATAGGGACTATCTATTTTGACAACACCTTTACATAGAGTTACATCAGACAGGACATATTGCAGAATTTGTGCAGCAGGCCACATACTTTTTATATATCACTAGTTCGCTCCCTTTTAGGCTTCAAGCGCTGCCCACCATTTGTTTCTAAAAATAAATCTTCGAAAGAGAATACATCTACAACCTTTAATTTTCCTAATAACAAAAAAAAAGTAATAACAATAACAATTCCTTATCGACTGGACTCAAAATATAGAAAATACACTAAAAACAGATAACTAATATAAAAAAAAAGGAATTACTCAAAAGAAATGTCTTAATCCAAAAATTTTATGAATAATACAAAAAGAATTTATTCCTTAAAAAACAAAAGAGAAATAATCATTCACAAAAACGACTTATCTTGTAATATCTTTTAAAAAGTCTGTTCAGAAG
>JAISRA010000040.1 GCA_031273885.1 Endomicrobium sp. | reverse complement strand
CCTCAAATTGCGGAACTTTCAGTTCTAGGAGAACTTGTTTTAATGGCAAGAAAAGCTGGTGTTCAATCTATGATAGAAGGTCCGGGACATATTCCTCTAAATCAGGTTGAAACAAATGTAATTCTAGCGAAAAGATTAGGACACGGTGCTCCTCTTTATTTTCTTGGACCTTTAGTAACAGATATAGCTCCAGGGTACGATCATATAACATCAGCAATAGGCGGAGCAGTAGCGGCAGCACATGGAGTAGATTTTATTTGTTACGTTACACCTGCTGAACATTTAAGACTTCCTGATTCGAAGGATGTTTATGATGGTGTTATTTCCGCGAGGATAGCAGGGCATGTAGCAGATATTGTTAAAGGTGTAGTGGGTGCAAAAGAACGTGATAATGAAATGTCCAAATGGCGTAAAGCAAGAAATTGGGAAAAACAAAAAGAAGTTTGCATAGATCCTGAAAAATTTTCAAAAGAAAGAGCAAAACTTCTTCCTAGTCAAGAGGATGTGTGTACAATGTGCGGGGAATTTTGTTCTATGAGAGATGAGTAATATATTATAAATTATTATAGGCGTCTGATTTTGCCAAAATTCTGATCTAAGTATCATGAAGGCATGGTTTTAAAATAAAATACGAAGTTAGAGTTATATCTAGTTGAAGCATTTAACTGATGACAAATTCACAAATTAGTATAAACAGATAAAATTAGATTTTGCAGAAAAGAAGTATGAATGAGAGCAGTATTGTTATCTGAATTTAGAAGTTCTATAATTGAAAAAGCAAATTCAGAAGCTTTTAAAAGGGTTTCTACGCTTATTAAAATATTGACTTGATCTTAGAAAAGTGTGCTTATAATTGTTACTATATATTATAATATTATAGTATGGTTTATATGTTAAGTCGTGGCAGAGAGCATTGAAGTGTTTTGCCTATCATTATAAATAAATATCAATAAATAGTCGTCAAGCTAACAAATGTTGTGCGGGGCAGATTAAAAATAAAATAGATTATGAAATTATTTCTTTTGTGAATAGTGATTTTGTATTTGTAATAGATAAATAATGGAATTTTTATATAAAAATGAAATATGCAATGGGAGAGAGAGTGAGTATAATGTGATGACAGAATGGTACCTTTTCAATTCATAAATGAGAAAATACTTCTGAGAAGTTTTTACGGGAATAAGTAGCAAATTGTTGTTGAAGAAAAAATTTTTTGAAACAATTGTTATTTGTTACTAAAAGTTCCTCTAATAAACAGATGATGATAACGATAATAAAAATGCAAAAAAATCACAAATTTAATTAAAAATGCAACAAAAACTTTATACTGTTAATGATCACCAGTGTTTTCTTTAAAAATTATTTCATAACTTTCAAAAAATAAACTTTTAGAAAAATAAAATGCAATATAATAATAGGTTAGGTATTGAAAAAATCTATAAATGCTCAAATGCTTGTTAAATTCCCAAGGGAATGTGATTATTAAAGTATACTTATTATAAAAAATAATAATGGTATTCCAATAATTATTAAAGGTGTAGCATAGAAAAAAATTGACATGAACTAAAAATCAGTGGCGATTGATTAGTGTTGTTTTCGTGTTTCTTATCTTTAAATTTTCTGTTTTTCTTTTCTTTTTTTAAGAAAGACATATATTTGGGGAATGGAATAACTGTTCTCGTTTTTCCAATCCATACGTAGGCTGCCAAATCGTTTTGAAATTTAATTTTTATATGATTTGTAGGATTTTCGTCATTTATGTACCACGCTGAACCGATAATATTTTTATATTTATTTTCATTTTCTACTGTCGCAGACATTTTATTATTTGTCACCAACATGTTACCGTATCTCTCTAATTGATATTTTACTACTTCTTCTGCTTCTTTAGATTCAGGAATAAAGTTTATAAAATTAATACGCAACACCGCTGCCATTTCAGGTGATTTCTCATGAAATTCTATAAAGTAGTCAATTCGTTCTACATAGTTTCTTAAACAAAAAGCATTTGTAGAAATAATTATAATAAGTATAATAGGTATGGTAAAAGAATACTTTTTCATCATAAATTAATTGTCTTTATTTTACAATTTTAATGTTTTATAGTAAACTTATCGTATAAAAGTAATGAGGGCATACATAATGGGAACTATAAGTTCGCCTAAAAAAGTGAAATTGTTTTGCGGTATAATTTCTTCAGATAATAAAGTAAAACAAAAATCTTTTGAAGTGCTTGAAGAAAAATTTGGAAAAATTGATTTGATAAGCGATGTCATACCGTTTGATTTTTCAAGCTATTATAACACTGAGATAGGTAATAATTTAAAGCGTTCTTGGATTGCATTTGAAAAATTAATTTCTGCAGCTGAGATTGCTGAGATAAAAGTTTTCACAAACTTTATAGAGTCTGATTTTACTATAAATAATAAAAGACAAATAAATATAGATCCTGGGTATATAACACCGGCAAATGTTATCCTTGCTACAACAAAAGATTATAGTCATAGAATTTATCTTGCTAAAGGAATATACGGGGAAGTTGCAACAATATATAAAAAAGGTGGATATATAAAGCTGCCTTGGTCATATCCTGATTATATGACCAACATAGCTGCAAGATTTCTTTTAAAAGCGCGGATTAATCTTATGAGACAGTTAAAGAAACTTTAATATATATTTTAATTGAATCGGTAACAATACATTTAATGCTAATAGTTAATATAGATAATAGGCTATATTTATATTACATGTGTAATCTGTATATTGTTTTTCCCTTCTGATAGATGATATATTAAGTCTTTTTAATATTTAAAATCAAAAGTTTAGATCTTATTCAAATTTTTACAGCTGTAGTTTTAGGCATAACTAGTTCAATATGTTCTGCATTAGATTTTTGAGTTTATTTTAAGTGTAAAAAATAAAAATAAATGTTTCCATGATGATCTTTCAGTTAATTCTTTTAAAGTTGTTAGAAAAGTTTGATTTTTGTATAATTTATATGGTAAATTCTAAAGGAGAGTTTGTGTTAAAAGAAGAACTTGAAAGTACTGCTTTTCTTGCGAGGATATATGTTAAGGAAGAAGAAAAAATAAAATATCTTGAGGATATGAATGTGATGATTAATTATATTGAAATTTTGCAAGAAATTGATACAACTGATTTGAAGCCTACAACGCATGTTACTGAGCTTAGAAATGTGTGGAGAGATGATATTGTAAATCCGTGTCCAAGAGAAGTTATAGATCAAATGCTTGATATGGCTCCGGCAAGAGAAAAAACTTTTTATAAAGTTAAGAAGGTAATAGACGCAGAATGATAAAAGCGATTTATTCTATTAAAGGAAAAATTGACAGTAAATACAGTGCGGTAGATATTGCAGATAAAGTAACCTTATTTCATAGCATTGCTTGTTGGCGCTCGGCTCTCAGTAGAGACGATGGAATAAAGGTCTCAAATAAAGAGAATAAAGAGTATAGTAAGGAATTTCAGAATTTTATCTGGATTGATATTCATTTAGAAAGTCACGAGTTAACTCATGAAGAGACTGCTCTGCTTTCAGAGTCCTTTAAGTTTCATGAGATGTCTATTGAAGACTGTCTTTTCTCTCAATACTATCCTAAAATAGAAGAGTTTGAGGATTATGTTTTTGGCGCTATACACGGAATACAGCTTAAACCAAACTATTTTCAGGAATTTGAAGACAGTATTTATGAATTAAACTTTTTTGTTGGTAAGGGATTTGTAGTTACAGTACATACAGAGGAGTTATTTTTCTTAGAAACTCTTTTTGAAAAAGCGAAATCGAGGCCTCAGATCGAGATGAAAAATCTTGAAAATATCCTTTATAATATTTTTAATAAAGTAGTTTCCAGTTATGAGTTTACTTTAGAAAAAATCGACGATAAAATGGAAGATTTAGAAGACAATGTCCTTGAAGACCCTGAAACGGAAAATATGGAAGAAATACTTGATATAAAAAAAATGATTTTTGCAATGAGAAAAATAGCTGAGTCGCAGCAGGCTGCTTATGTTTATTTTACAAGGGCGAATAATAATTTAATTGCAAGAGAATATTTAGTATATTTTCGTGATATTTATACACAGTGTGCGAGAATGAATCAAGCGATAGTTATGCGTAGCCAGATGGTTGTGAGTTTAATTGAGGTTTATATGTCAAGCGTTACGGTAAAACTTACGGAAGTCATGAAATTTTTGACTGT
>JAISRA010000014.1 GCA_031273885.1 Endomicrobium sp. | reverse complement strand
AGAAATATGAAAATATATGATTTATTGAGGAGAAATAAAGTATGCAAAAAAAAGCATTAGGAAGAGGTTTGGAATCATTAATACCGACGCAGGTATCAAGTAAAACCTCTGCTATAGATGAAATAGTTATAACAATACCATTAAACAGAATTAAATCTAATAGATTTCAGCCAAGAAATAAATTTGACGTAGAAAAGCTTCGAGAGCTTGCAGAATCAATAAAAAAGCACGGCCTAGCTCAACCGATTTTAGTTGCTGCCTCAATAGTTCCCGGAGAATATGAAATTATAGCAGGCGAAAGAAGGTATAGAGCTTCTAAACTTGCAGATAGTAAAGATATAAAAGCTATAGTAAAACAACCTGCTGACAACAAACAGAGATTTGACTTAGCGTTAATTGAAAATATTCAGAGAGAGAATTTAACTCCAATAGAAGAGGCTAAGGATTTTAAAAGGCTTATAGAAGAATTTGGGCATACGCATGAACAGATATCAGAAACTGTGGGTAAAGAAAGATCTGTAATATCAAATGCACTAAGACTTTTATCTTTACCTGAAGATGTGCAAGCGTTAATAGCGGAAGGTAAAATCACGTCAGGACACGGCAAAATACTTGCTGGTATAGGAGATGTGAATCAAGTAAAGATGATTGCAAATAAAATATTAGCTGAAAAACTTTCAGTAAGAACTATAGAAAAACTTATTTCAGATTTAAAATCTGAAAGAAGGGTTGTAAAACAAAAAGTGCAAGAAATGGAACTTGTACATTTAAAAGAAGAAATTCAAAGAAAACTTGGTACAAAAGCAAATATTACAGGAACAAGTAAAAAAGGTAAAATAGAAATTTATTATTACTCTTTAGAAGATTTGGAAAGAATAGTAAAAGAACTTGCACTTTCACTTGTGGATAACTAGAATTAAATTTTTGTTTAAAGAACTGGTATAAAAATATATAATAAAAATAATTTTTAGAAATATATTTAAAAGTCAATATGAAAATTAAAATACTTTATTTATGGTAAGTGAAAAGAATTATCGAAAGCCATTGTTGATAAGTTGTTAATAACTATCGGTCGAGTTCCTTATATTTATATAATTAAAAAATGAAAAATAAAATTGAAATAAGTAATGAATTTAAACAAGCTTATGATTTAATAGACAAAAGCAATGATTGCATTTTCGTTACTGGTAATGCAGGTACTGGAAAGACTACATTTTTACATTATTATATAACTAGAGCGAATAAAAAAACTGTGCTTCTTGCCCCGACGGGAGTAGCGGCTCTTAATTGTGGCGGAGAAACAGTACATTCATTCTTTAATTTTAAACCTGATATTACTCTTTTGAAAATAAAAAAGAAAAAGATTTCTGGAAGATCTATATATGAAAAAGTTGAAACAATTATAATTGACGAAGCATCAATGTTGCGTTGCGATATTTTAGATTGCATAGATAAATTTTTAAGATTAAACAGAGAAAAACATCAAGAAGCTTTTGGTGGTGTGCAGATGGTTTTTATTGGTGATTTAAAGCAACTCCCTCCAGTGGTAAAAAAGGAAGAATACCACATATTTAATTCGGTTTATAAGTCCCCTTATTTTTTAAGCGCATATTCTCTAAATGATTGTGTATTGCATATAGTTGAGTTTAAAAAAGTTTACAGACAACAAGACGATAATTTTATTGCATTACTGAGTGCAGTGCGTAATGGGACTGCAAGTGACAAAGAACTTACAGAACTCAATAAAAAAGTTTCACTGCAAATGTTAAATAAACCTATGACAGTATATCTTGCTACCACAAATAAGAAGGCAGCACTTATAAATCATCAGTATCTATCAAAAATATTGTCGAATCAGATAGTTTTTACTGCGGAAACAGAAAATGTAAATCCAGATCTAAAAACTTTACCTGCTGAACGTAACCTTATGATAAAGCAAGGTGCTCAAGTAATGATGTTAAACAACGATATAAAAAACAGATGGGTTAATGGAAGTATCGGTATAATTGATGATATAAAAAGTAGTGCTCATTTGGGCAAAGTTCTAATACATGTAAAATTCCCAAATGGAAGAATTGAATATGTTGAGTCTTATAAGTGGGAATTATTTAAATATAAGTGGAATGAGAAACAAAAACAAATAGAAACAGAAAGTGCAGGATTTTTTAAGCAGTATCCTTTAAAACTTTCTTGGGCTATAACAATACATAAAAGTCAGGGAAAAACTTTTGATAATATTATTATAGATATGGAATATGGCGCATTTGCTCCTGGACAATTATATGTAGCTTTAAGTCGTTGTACATCCCTTGATGGCATAACTTTATCAAGACCTCTCACTAAAAGAGATATCCTTAGTTATGAAGAACAGTTTTGATAAATAATTCAATTATTCGTTTACATAAAATATCAAGCATTTTTTTATGTTTATATTTGTGTGTGGGCTTATTAAGTGATATTGTTGAAAAATTTAAATAAACCATCATAATATGATAAAATTTCATTTCGATAGTTAGGATAGATCAATAGGTTTTATACAATTTATGTTTTATCAAAAAGTACTTGGAGAGATGGCCGAGCGGTTTAAGGCGCAGTCCTGGAAAGACTGTTTATCCTAAAGGGTAACTAGGGTTCAAATCCCTATCTCTCCGGTCTAAGTTTTTCGATACATTTTTATTATTTTGAAACGTGCCAGAGCTGTGTATTTTTTATCAAAGCAATTTGGGACTAGATAACCATAATTTTGTTCAGTTATAGCAAGCAATTAAATTGGATAACGTCCTTAGTAATTCTCAATTTTATACATAGCTTCTCCGGATTTCATTGGGATAAATATATTTACAAGTTCATTTGTGAAAATTGAAGTGTTAGGATTAATTTCAATTATAACTGCATTATTGCGTTTTGCATGATATGGAAGGGAAGCTGCGGGATGTACAACGCCTGCAGAGCCTATAATCAGCATGAGATCGCATTTTGAGGCAGCTTCCACAGACATATGCATATCATATTCGGGAAGCATTTCACCAAAAAATACAAAGTCTGGTTTTAATATGGCATTACATATTTTGCAACGTGGAGCAGCTTTTAAGTTGAAATCTTTTGCAAAGTAGTTGCTGTTGTCATTAGTACAACGAAGTCTAGATGCGTTACCATGTAATTCATATACAGTTTTACTGCCAGCTTTTTTATGAAGATCGTCAATGTTTTGTGTAATTATAGTTTTAAGTTGTCCTTTCTTCTCAAGGTTTGCAAGAGCTATATGAGCTACATTTGGTTTTGCTTTAAGCAAAGTATCATAAAATCCGCCACAAAGCATATCCCACGTTTCTTTCGTATGTTGTATAAAATAATTTATTTCCCAAAGACGTTCTTCGTATTTGTTCCATATACCGTGTTCACCACGAAAGGGTGCAATACCACTTTCAACAGAAATCCCTGCACCGGTAAAAGCAACTGCATATTTTGAATTTTTTAATGCTACAACAGTTTTTTTAATACATTCCATAAAAGTATACTTTTTAAACAACTTTGTAATTTTTAATGTATTATGACAGATTAAATTAATTAGTATATTATTAGATTTTTAGCTCTCTATTACTAGTTTGTTTCTATCGCAATTCTATCAAATATATTTTGTTGCTGTACACTACCGCTTGTATGTATCTTTAAATAAACCTGAAAGTATGCAAATAAATATATCGATATTGAAATTATTGTTTATGTCGAAGCGTAATATTTTTGTTATAAAAGAATTAAAATTAAGATATATGATTGTTTTATATTAATATGGAGAGAGAGGGATTTGAACCCCCGATAAGGTTTTCCCTATAATAGTTTTCAAGACTATCGCCTTAAACCGCTCGGCCATCTCTCCTTGCTTAAATTATGAATAATTTCACAATATACCATATTCTTGAACTTTGATTATATAAAAATTTAATAAGTTTTCAAAATCAATTCGAATATTCTGTAGTTATAACGTAGGGTATTATGTTTTAGGTTTTTACCGAACTTTAAGGTATTTAGTCATGCTCAGTATGACATGATTTCTTATTCAGAAATGCTTTAAATTAATTTTTTGCCAATGGGGGATATGGAGAATTTTAGGTCAAATTTGCATAATCATTTAGAGAAAAATATTATGGTTTAAGGGGCTGTATTATTTTAATTTCCGTTTTGCATTAGAGCAGTTATGAGAAAAATTATCATTTTCTGTGAACAGTATCAAGTTTTTCAGGATGTTTTGCAAGTTTAGTTGTTATATAGCAACTACTTTTCCAGAGGAAATCCCGATAAGCAATTCTTCTGTTTTTATAGCTTTTTGCATTTATCAAATACGTGTACGTGCATCAGTATTAGATAAGGTAATTATACTTCATCATATTTTTGTGTTCATATTTAGGTACAAATCCAAATCTCAATTTTTATGTTAGTATTTTTAGATTTTAAATATTTGCTGCTTTGCTGTGGGTTTCTCGTGTGCCAATTTCTGAAACTAAAATATCGACTTTATCGATATGTTTCATGACATGCTATAGCTTTTTGTGTATTTCAGGATTTATGGTAATTCTTTTAAAAGTTTTAAAAGTTATTTAGTTTTTGCAACAACAACCTTTGCTATCCTCTGAAAGTCCCAACAGATGCAAGGCATATCCCTCTATTTTCGCTTGTAGATTAATTATTACAGAACCTTTTTATGCAGTCTTTTGGTCCTGCTTTCTTTACCGTCTTTTAACACCTCTCGCTCCCACAGTATTAAAATACTCTAAATTCCAGATACTTTCTGCTTTAAGATTGTTTTTTTCTTTTCATAATTCATGTTAAATCAGTTAATTCATTATTTTATATAACCCCTTAGGGAACTGATTCTTATAGGCTAGAATACATATTAGTAGAATATGTATTATTTATTAAAAGAAGTAAGGCAGGGGAAATGAGAATATTATGCTTAAGGCAAAGTACGATTTATCAGCGGTAATATATTTGGCGCAAAATATAAAACTGGTGGGATATATAAGAGTAATAAATTTATCCAAACAGACTAAAAATTTCAAAAATATATTTAAGGCTATTATAAACTTTTTAGAGAAACACAATAGGTTACGGCTTTTGATATTTTAACTGCAACAGAGGCCGTGTTGTTTGAAAAGACTACTGTTGCCAATACTGTTTTAGAAAGAAAATAGATAGAACAGACGATAGAGAAAACAATGCAGGATGTGTTTTTATGAAATTATATAACTATGAAATTATATAACTCAGTTAAAAAATATTTTTCAGCAATTCCTTTTGAGAATTTGGTATACAAAACTCAAAAACAATAAGCAGGTGAAGAGTATATGTATTACTTATAATATAAAACGAAATTATTAATATTTAGATACCGCAGATAAAATTAGTTGAGTCTGCAAGAAGATACAGACACTTACCTGTGAATAGGATAGTAAAGAAATAAAAACTAAAAATCACTTTAAATATTAACAGTTGTGAGATTTGATAAAAAAATAAAAAAATAATACAATATTTCTTTTATTAGTTAATATGGAAGTATTAAAGATGTTGAGAAAGTCATAAATAAGTTTCGAACTATTTGTTTTTTTTGTCAAAAATAAAAGTTGAAAAATTTATAAAATATTGGAGAACTCGCAAAATGGATTCAACCAAAGATTCTTTTTCGTCAAAGTGGGGATTAATTTTTGCCGCCGCAGGTTCTGCTATAGGTTTAGGAAATATATGGCTTTTTCCATATCGCGTTGGAGAGCTTGGTGGCTCGGCATTTGTAATTCCTTACGTTATCTGTTTGATTATTTTAGGTTTCATTGCGATAGTCGGTGAAATAACTGTTGGTAGGATTACAGGGTCAGGGCCTGTAGGAGCTTTTCAAAAAGCCGCAAAATTAGGCGGTATAAATGAAAAAGCTGGTGCTGGCTTTGGTTGGATATGCACTTTTGTCGCTCTAATACAAGCCATAGGTTATATACTTGTAGTATCTTGGGTTGTACGGTTTGTTGTGGGTTCTTGTACCGGTTCAGCATTTCATGCTACAGACAGCATTCAATATTTTAATGTTATAAGTACTACACAAATAGTACTGTGGATTGTTATAAGTATTGTTGTGTCAGCCATTGCTATAATAAAGGGCATTGAAAAAGGTATCGAGAGATGTTGCAAATTTATGATCCCTGCCGTTATTGTGTTGCTTTTGGTTTTGGCAGTAAGAGTTGCTTTTCTTCCAGACGCGATAGAAGGTTATAAATATCTTATAACTCCAAGATGGGGATATTTACTTGACGCAAGAACTTGGATGCTAGCATTAGGACAAGTTTTCTACTCTTTATCATTAAGAGGGTCGACCATGGTTGTATATGGTTCTTATGCAAAGAAGTCTCAAGATATGATTTCTTCTGCAAAACATATTGTTGTTTTGGACACAATTGCCTCTATTATTGCAGCAATGTTAATCATTCCGGCAGTATTTGCTTTTGGTAAAAACCTCAATAGTGGGCCTTCACTTTTATTCATAACGCTGCCTGAAATTTTTAAAGGATTGCCACTGGGTCAGTTTCTTATGTTGCTATTTTTTATAGCAGTGTTTTTTGCTTCGCTTACCTCTCTTATAGGTATGCTTGAAGTTGTAGTTGAAGTATTACAGAATAAATTTAAAATGGTCCGTTGGGTTGCTGTAATTCTTGTTTCAATAGTAGCAGTATTATTATGCAAATGGTTTGTAGTTGGCAATATCAGAGGAGTTATTGATGTACTTTCGTTGCACTTGATCCCACTGTGCGCATTGGGCAGCGGTATTTTTGTTTTCTGGATTATACCAAAACATCTTGTTATCCAAGAAATTCAAAGCGGTCATTCGAAGCCTATAGGTAAATGGATGATTCATATGGGACGTTATGTTTTTTGTGGCATTACAATTTTAATTTATGTTTTGCATATAAAATAAACGATGTTATTTTGTAAAAAGAGATGTAATATTGTAATGTTTAGTAAGAAGTTAAACAGAGTTCTGAAACGATGCTTTTGAGAGTAAAAGTATTTTAGCAGTAAGACAGACTAAGCTATGGACTAGGTGTTATTCTAACAATTAAAAAGGTTATTTTTTTAATTGTTTATGGAAGAGATTTATTTAGTTTTTCATTTCCATAAACAATGTATTAGAGTGATAGTATTTGATATTTTTTGTAAAATCTGTTACACTTCATGATGGATATTTTATTTTAAATGATAGAAAATTGTATTTTTTGTAAAATGACTTATGGTGAAGTTTCGTCTCATAAAGTTTATGAAGACGAGGGGGTTTTTGCTTTTAAAGATATAAATCCTCAAGCGCCTGTTCACATAATAATTATTCCTAAAAAGCATATAAGTGGATTAAATATTGTTTCTAGTGAAGATGAAAAAATATTAGGACATATTCAGATTATAGCGTCTGAAATAGCAAAACGGTTTATGGAAATGAAAAACGGATTCCGTTTAATTAATAACTGTGGTGCAGATGGCGGACAGACGGTTTTTCATATACATTATCATCTTCTTGGAGGACGGCTTTTTAGCTGGCCTCCTGGGTAATTGCGTGGCTATGTTAAATTAGTCGGATGTCTAAGACTAATCTTTTTTAAGAAAGGTGGTGTTTTTTAAGAATGGTCAATATTAAAGTGCGCGAAGGTGAGTCTATAGAAGAAGCTATTAGACGCTTTAAACGAGAATGTGAAAGAAACGGGATAATGCAGGAGATAAAAAAACGTGAATTCTATAAAGCTCCAAGTGTTTTGAAAAAAGAAAAAATTGCGGAAACAAAAAGAAAAATCCGACGCAAAATGCTTAAAGATAGCAGAAAGAAAAATCCGACGCAAAATGCTTAAAGATAACAAGCTGATCTGAGTAAGTAAATAAAAATAGGAAGAGAGTTATATTGAAGCTCATTGCCGACATACAACTCTCTTTTATTTTAAGGATATAAAAATGAAATTAAAATACATACAGAAATTATTTTTAAAAGAAGGAATTGAAGCAGATCCAAGAGGAATAGATATCGTTGAGCTGGATTTATTAAAACGAGAAGAAGAATATAATGCTCTCTCGAATAAAAAAAGAGAGTATTACGACATAGAAAGTCTGTCAAATCCTTATTATGATTCAAGGATTCTATATGGTGACGAGGATATTGAAGTTAAAACCGTTATGGTGGGCATAGATATAGAAAGTCAAGAACTTTTGCTTGCAAAACATCTTATGAATTCGGGAGTTAAAATTGATTTGGTTATAGCTCATCATCCGGAAGGATATGCTTATTCCACATTTTATGGTGTTATAGGAATGCAGGCTGATATATTAAGTAAACAAGGTGTTCCGATAAATGTTACAGAAAAAATTGTTTCCGAAAGAATGAAAGAAATAAAAATAAGTGTACTTTCGAAAAACAATGAAAGAATTTATGACGCTGCAAGACTTTTAAATATCCCTTTTATGACGGCACACACTGTGGCAGATAATCATGTAGCTACATTTTTACAAAAAGAAGTAAATGCTTTGAGTCCATTTTATCTAACAGAAATTGTTGAATTGTTAAAACAATATCCGGAATATAAGCATGCATCAAAAATTGGATACGCTCCATTTATTTTAATTGGCAGTGATTATTCCAGATGCGGTAAAGTTTTTGTAGATATGACAGGTGGTGCCGCAGGATCTCTTGAATCTTTTGAGAAACTTGCGGTTGCAGGAGTTGGAACAATAGTTGCTACACATATAAGTCAAAGCGGACTCAGGGAAGCAAAAAAACATCATTTAAATGTTATTCTAGCCGGACACATTTCATCTGATAATTTTGGCCTAAATTTGCTTTTTGATAAATTAGAAAATAAAGCATCTGAAAAGCTTGAATTTGTAGAATGTTCAGGTTTTAGAAGATTCAGAAGGTAAAAATGCCTATACCTGAAGATACGATTGATAAAGTAAGGTTGTCAAATAATATAGAATCCGTAGTAAGAGAATATTTGCCTGATTTGAAAAGAGCGGGACGTAATTGGAAGGCATGTTGTCCTTTTCATAATGAAAAAATTCCATCTTTTATTGTAAGTTCAGAGAAGGGCATTTTTAGATGTTTTGGATGCAATGTTGCTGGCGATGTCTTTAAGTTTGTTATGCTTGCTGATAATATATCGTGGATTGAAGCTGTAAAAAAACTTGCCGAAAAAGCCAATATAGTAATTCAAGAAACAAAGCAGGATGTGATGAGAACATCTGAAAAGGCAAAATTGTTTGCTATTCTAGAAAATTCAGCTGTATTTTATCATAGAGGTTTGCGTGAAAAAACCACAAGCGCTAAAAAAGCGAGAGAATATCTTGAGAAACGTGGAATTACAAATGAAACGGTAAATAAGTTTAAGATGGGATTTTCATCTAAGGGGCAGTTTTTACGGTGGGCTTTAAAAAAAGGTTATACAACTACTGATCTTTTAAAAGCTGGATTGATAACAAAAACCGAACAAGGATTTTTTTTTGAATATATGTCAGAAAGAATAGTTTTTCCTATTTTTAATTTAGAGGGCAAAATTGTGGCTTTTGGCGGAAGGTCTATTACAAATCAAGAACCTAAATATTTAAACACTCCCGAAACATCCGTTTATTCAAAATCATCAAATCTTTACGGTTTGTTTCAAACTTTGCCTGAACTTCGCAAAGAAAGAAAAACTATTGTTCTTGAAGGATACATGGATGTTGTTATTCCGCAGCAGTTTGGAATAAGTGGAGCAGTGGCACCGCTTGGAACTGCGTTTACTCAAAATCATGCAAAATTAATCGCAAGGTATTCTGACAGTGTTACATTGCTTTTTGATTCCGATAATGCTGGAAGAATTGCCACTCAAAGGGCACTTGAAATTTTGGTTGAAAACGGTATAGAAACTAAAGTGTCAGCTTTACCCGAAAATGTTGACGCTGACGAATATCTCAATCAGCATGGCAAGGAGAATTTTTTCAAGCTTATTGAAAATAGCTCTAACAGCGCAATTGATTTTATGATTGCAAGATTGTATAGAGATTCTCTGTTATACGGCAAAAAAAATTCTCCTGAAATAAAGGCGAAAGCAATATATAGTCTTTTAGATTTTGTAGCGAAAAGTTCGAGTGCTATAATTCAAAGAGACTGGATAAAAGATATTGCACAGTATTTGAATGTTGATGAGGAAGCTGTTTGGAATGAATTTAAAAAAAAGCAGAAGCGAAAACACAAAGGTCATGCTGGTAATGATACTAAAAGTTTAATTCCATATTTCGTGGAGAATAAAAAAGTTCCAATGTCTTTGGAAGAAAATCTTTTGAATATTGTTTTAAGCAATAGAGATTATGTTAAAAGGGTTGATAGCAGTTGCTTAAGAGATGAAAGATGTGCAAGGGTTTTTAGTTTAGTGGTTTCTGGTTTAAGTGATGTTAAAATATTAAATGCCTTGCCGCAGGAAAATAGGAATTGGTTTTCAGAGCTTACATTAAATGCAATAAAATATAATGACATTGAAGAAGCGTTTGAAATTATTTTAAAAGACATTAAATTAGATATGCTTGAAAAAAAAAGACAGCAACTTGAAAAAGAAGTTCTTCTAATGAGTGACGGTAAAAAAGAAAAAAACGCAAAAGTGATTGATAAATATAACGAATTGACAACCTTTTTAAAAGGCTCGAGGAAATGAGATGGCAAAAAAAAACTTATTCCAAGATTTAATTGACATAGGAAAAGAACAGGGGTATCTTACTTATGAAGATATTAATAGTAGTTTGCCTCATAAATCTATGATTGCTGAAAAAATCGATAGTTTTTATATAACTTTAGAAGATTTGGGTATTAAAGTTGTTGATAACAAAGAATATCTTTCCGACAAATCTAAAAAAAACAATGGCGAAGCAATAGAACAGTCTGTGAAAGTTTCAAATGAAGAAGAAGATATAAATCCAGTGAGAATGTATTTAAGCGAGATGGCAAAAGTCCCTTTGCTTGACAGGGCTGTGGAAATAGAGCTTGCAAAAAATATAAGAGAAAATGAAAAAAAATTAAGATCTATAGTATTAGAATCTCCTCTTATTATCAAAGAAATAAGAAATTGGGAGACTCTTATAAGCCAGCAGGAAATGACAACAAAAGAATTGATGCCAAGAGGCAGGAAATCGCAAGCACAGCTTAGAGGAATGGGAGTAAAAATAAAAACGGCTGTAAAGAAAATAAATAATATTGAAAAAAGTATAAATGCTTATGAAGAAAAATTAAAACTTAAATTGATATCGCAAAGTGACAAGAGCAAGTATCAAGCAAAAATTAAAGAATCCCAAATCGAAATTATAAATATTATTGTAAATCTTAACCTTAATCAAGATAAAATCAAGAGACTTATCAATAAAATTAAAACTACAGCTCAGAAATTAAATGAAATAAAAGATTACTTGAAACGATTTGAGCATAAATATAAAAGTCCTTTATCCAAAGTTCAAACATTGTTTAAGAATTGTGAATCCGGAAAAATTTCTACAGCTAGTTTTAAAAAATATACGGGCGTTTCTGCGAGAGATGTAGTAAAAGATATAGAAAGGACAAAATTCCTTTTAACAAAACAAACTAATTTACAAGAGGGATTTGCTATAAGTACGGAAGATATGGTTGAAACTGACAGAAAAATTAGAGAGCTTGAAGATATTATACACAGAGATAAAAGGAAGTTAATAGAAGCAAATTTTAGACTTGTTGTTTCGATTGCAAAAAAACATGTTAGCATAAGCAATCTGGAATTGTCGGATTTAATACAGGAAGGCAATCTCGGTCTTTCAAAAGCAGTAGAAAAATTTGAATGGAAAAGAGGATTTAAGTTCTCGACTTACGCTACATGGTGGATAAGGCAATCTATTAATCGTGCTATTGCAGATCAAGCCAGAACTATAAGAATTCCTGTTCATATGAAAGAGCTTATATCAAAGCTTACGAAAATAAAAAAGCAATATCAGCAGGACATAGGCAGGGAGCCTTCAA
>JAISRA010000109.1 GCA_031273885.1 Endomicrobium sp. | reverse complement strand
TTTCTCATCAAAGCTCTTATCTTTATACTTCGGCTAAGCAAAGATATAGGATTACCACCCACACGTTGACCGTCTTTAATATTTCCTGAAACACCGGATTGACTTGCTATCATTATATTATTTCCTATTTTTAAATGTCCTGCCAACCCCGTCTGACCACCGATAGTAACATTATTGCCTAGATGCGTTGAACCAGCTATTCCAACTTGTGCAACAATTGTACAATTATCGCCAATATGAACATTGTGAGCTATTTGAACAAGATTATCTATTTTTGTTCCATTTCCTATTTTTGTAGCACCAACAGTAGCTCTATCAATTGTAGTGTTTGAACCTATCTCTACATCATTTCCTATTTCAACTCTTCCTATCTGAGGAATTTTTTGTATTTTGCTATCAGTAGCTGCAAAGCCAAACCCATCTCCACCTATAATAACTCCAGGCTGGATAATAACTCTGTTGCCAATTATTGTATTCTCTCTTATAACAACATTAGAATATATAAGGCAATCTTTGCCTATTTTTACATTTCTGCCTACATAAACATTCGGAAAAATTCTTATATTATCCCCAAGCTCTGCATTGACCTCAACAACAACATTTTGACCTATATACATATTTTCCCCTAATTTGGCATTTTTTGATATAGACGCAGATTCATGTATACTTCTTTCTATTGAACCAGAATTTTCTTTTTCTATGATAGAAAGAATTACACCGTAAGCATACTGCGGATTTGTAACTTTTATAATATTTTTATTTTTAAACTCAGAAATATTCATATCGGAGGCAACAAAAATAGCTCCAGCTTTTGTTTTTAAAACTTCTGAAAAATACTTTAAATTTCCTAAAAAAGAAATTTCATTTTCTTTCGCGTCAGCAAGACTATTAACGCCTGTCAAAACAATATTTTTATCGCCGACAAGCTCTCCAGAAACAATTACTGCAAGCTCTGACGCTGTAAGATTCATTTACCTACCTGCCCTTTGTAATTTTTATAATCTCATTCATATGAAACATCTTTACTTTTGCCAATTAAAACACTTTGCTTATCCAAAATAATATCCGCATTACACCTCTTCAAAATTTCTTTGAACAATATATCTCTACTTCTTAAAGTATGTAACGTACACTTCTCTCACATTAAAGCAATTTTTTATTTATAGTTCTGCCTAGTAAATCAACAATTTTTAGTTTCTGTTTTTTCTTAACTCTTTTTAAAGATCGTTAACATTTTGCAACTAGTAATAATACTATCTTTCCCAACTGTTCTGCCTCTTATAGATACTTAAAAACTAAAAACACAGAATATAAAAAACAATGACAGAAAAAAAATTTAGAAAACATTTCCTATATTAAGATAAAATTGATCCCGAGACTCCTTTCCTTCATGATTTAACCCGTATCCCCAATCAAGTCTTATAGGGAATGCTGGAGTTGTAAACCTTATGCCAAAACCTATGCCTGAATGTAAATTTTTTTTATCGGAACCTAAGTTTAGATCTATATGTTTCAAATCTTCCCAAACACCACCTATATCATAGAACATAACGCCCTGAAGAACAGTTCTGCCTTTCTCTGCAATAATAGGGAATTTATATTCAATATTCATTACACTTTTAACTGTACCACCATTATGCGGGCCTATCTCAGTCCCATATTTATAGCCTCTTACTGTGTCTGGTCCTCCTATATAAAACCTCTCAGGAATAGGAACCTGTTTCTTATGACCTTCATAAGCTGTAATTACGCCCGTTTCTATATTAACACTCAGTACAAATTTCCAAAATGTAGGAAAAAACCAAGTTGATTTTGCAGTTCCTTTAACAAAATTTACATTTCCACCTAAAAAAGTGCCTGCTAATTGTAAATTAACAAGATGGATGCTTCCTGCAGAAGGGTCAAACTTATAATCTCTTGAATCATACACGCAGCAAGCAAAAATACTTGTTGTTTTATATTTTAATGAATTTGAAATTTCCTCATACTTCACCCCATTACCTATATTTGTAAGTTGAGTATGTTCAAACGTGTATCCGAACAATAAACCTACATAATCGTTGACTTTAGGTCCTACTCTGGTAGAGAACCCCACTTTATTTTCACTATATGCGTTCTTTATGTTAGAATAATCTCTTTTTCTTTCAAAATCAAACACCCTTAAATCCAAACTTACATTTTTATTAAAAATCCACGGCTCAGTCCAATCGATTTCATAATTTAGTCTTTTTTTGCCAAATTCCCACAGCAAATTTAATTTTTGTCCAAGTCCAAATAGATTCATATGTTGAAGCTGTATTGAACCTATAAACTTACTGGGAAAGGAGGAATATCCCAAGCCAGCAGCAACCATACCTGGTTTTGATTCAGCAATAGAAAAAGACAAATCAACAACATCAGGTGCTTCCGTACGAAGCAACTTAGGTTCGGCACTCTCAATAAAACCTAAATTATAAATTTTTGCTATGCTCATGTTAACTTTTTTGAATGATAATAAATCGCCGGATTTTAAAAGAATTTCTCTTCTTATAACTTTATCTCTTGTAGAAACAAGACCATCGATATAAACATTTCCTAAATAAATAGGAGAATTTTCCTTTACTAACAAATTTATATCAACAATCCCAGTATCTCTTTTTTTATTAAAATCAGGGTTGATTTCTGCAAAGAGATATCCCTTAGAGGAATATGCAGTGCTCAGATCATAAACTGTTTCAACGACTTTATGTTGGTCAAAAATTTGTCCTGTTTTGAACTTAATTACTTTATTAATTTCTTCATCATCGACAGCAAAATTACCGTTATAAGTTATAGAGCCTATCTTGTATCTGTTACCTTCACTTACATTTAAAGTCAAAAACATTTCCGTTCTTGATTCATTATAAGTGTCGGTTGAAGAAACGAGATGGCAATCAATAAAGCCATTATTTTCATAAAACTTTTGTATTGATATTAAGTCCTCTTTAAAAAGATTTTCCTTAAATATTTTTTTAGGTTTAGTTTTCATAATTTTGAGAATTTTTTTATTTTTAAAAGAATTTACACCCTCAATCTTAACCCCACCAATAACAATTTTATTATTTTCGGTTATAAGAAAAGTTACTGTCATTTTATTTGTATCAACATTAATGGTAGGGTAAACTTCAATCTCACAATCGGCATAGCCTTTGTCTTTATATAAACTACATATTTTGTTTTTCGTTTCTTCAAGTAAAATATCGTCGTAATAATCTTTTTCCTTCAACACACTTGTATGTTTCAGTTTCTCATTAGAAAATTCAACATTACCCTTGAAAACAATGCGTTCTATATAAGTTTTTTCGGAAACTATAAAAGTAAGAATACCCTTATATTTATCAAAACGTACTTCAACATTACTAAAACATTTAAGCCCTGATATCGCTCGAACATCTTCTCTAGCTGCATCGATTGAGTAAATTTTACCTTTTTTATGGCTTAAAACCGACAAAACATTTTTCAATTTTACATTATGTAACCCTTCGACTACAATATCTGAGACTTTAACAGTATCTGCGTAAGAACAAATAGAAAAAAACAATATAAAAGATACCAAAACTGAACGAATTTTCATTTCGATCTCCTAAGTAAAACATTTTAACCTTGTACTTTATTAAAAATTACATTAAAAGTTATATACTTTAGATCTGTTTTTTGAAGTTTATTGGTAGTAAATCAGCGATTATCTGTCAAAAATCTTTTGAAAAATTTAACAATTTTTCTCAGTTTTTCAGTTTTTCGTCAGTTTTCTCCCATATAATACGTATACCTTCCAAAGTCAGATCAGGCAAAATAACTTCTATTTCGTTTATTTCTTCTGACATAAGACCTGCTAAACCGCCCGTTGCAATTATATGTTTTACTCTAATTTCTTTTTTAATTCTAGCAATAAGTTCTTTTACAAGACCTGTATAACCAAAATAAAGACCTGATTGTATGCATTCAACGGTTGTAGTACCAATCAATTTTAAAGGTTTTTTCATTTCGATCTCTGGGAGCTTCGCAGTGTTCAAACTTAGAGACTGCGCAAAAATTCCAGGTCCAGGAGTTATTGCCCCACCCATATATTTCCCATCGGGAGCTACGCAATCAAAAGTTGTTGCTGTTCCAAAATCAATAATAAGGCAACTGTCACTGCAAATGCAGTGTGCTGCTACAACATTTGCAATCCTATCAGCACCAGATTCTTTAGGATTTGCAGACGCAAAAACAAGCCCACCTGAATTTTTATAATTTATAAAAAATATTTTTTTCTTAAAATATTTTTTTGCTAATCCTTCAAAAACAGTATTTAATGACGGGACAACGCTTGCAATGGCAATACTACGTATTTCATTTGAGTCATACCCAGAATAGAAAAACATATTCATAAGTATTGAAGCATACTCGTCTAAAGTTTGTCTTTTTACGGTTGACATTCTCCATATTTTCAAGGGACCGCGCAAAATCTTATTTTTTTTCATATTAAACAAACCAACGGTTATATTTGTATTACCTATGTCCAAAGCTAAAAACATATTTACTCCTGATAACGGCTTTAATATTTACAAAATTTGCATATAATTTGTCCATACATTGCCTTTTTATTCAGTTAACTTCCTTCTCCACTCTTTAAAGTCACTTTGTTTAAAATTATATTTTCCCAAGAATAACAAACAATGACGAGATCAGTTATTCAAAATTTTCACACAAAATATAAAAAAATTAAAAAACACTGCAGCCTGAACTATCTATTGCAACAATTAACGGCATATCTTTAACTTTAAGTTTATAAATTGCTTCAGGTCCCAAATCTTCAAAAGCAATTAGATCGGACTTTTTCACAACTCTAGAAATTAGAGCTGCAGCACCACCTGTTGCGACAAGATAAAGAGCGACATTTTCTTTTATCGACTCTACGACATAATTAGACCTTGCACCCTTACCAATTAAAATTTTAACTCCTTCTTTCAATATTCTCGGAGTAAAAACATCCATTCTTGAAGATGTGGTCGGACCGCACGCACCTATTATAGCACCAGGTTTTGCAGGCGTTGGACCGCAATAATAAATTGCGGCATTGTTTAAATTCATAGGTATTTTTGTTCCACTGTCTAACATATCTATAATTCTTTCATGAGCAGCATCTCTTGCCGTATAAACAGTTCCACTAAGCAAAATTTTTTGCCCTGCTTTAAGAACTTTAGTATTTAAAACCAAATTTTGCAAATTTATTTTCATATTATAACTGTTTTTCGTCTGCAAGAATGGCACTGAATACTTACAGCTACGGAAAGAGAAGCTATATGTGTAGGTTTTGTTTCAATAAATGCAGCTAAAGCCGTGGTTTTGCCACCTATGCCCATAGGACCGATATTTAGTTTATTTATATCATTTAATAGTTCTTGTTCCTTATCACAATAGAAAGTATTTTTATTTTTACTGCCTATTTCCCTCAGTAAAGCTTTTTTTGACAAAAGACAAACGGACGTAAAATCTCCACCAATGCCAACGCCAATAACCAAAGGAGGACACGCATTTCTACCTTTATCATTTACAGAATTCAAAATAAACTCTTTTATACCTGCCCATCCCACCGAAGGAACGAGCATTTTCAACATACTCGCATTTTCGCTCCCTCCGCCTTTAGGCAAAAAAATAATTTCTATTTTATCTCCATCAATCATATCGAGATAAATATTTGCTGGCGTATTATCTTGAGTATTTCTTCTTTCAATAGGATCAGAAACAATAGATTTACGCAAATAGTTGTTTATATACCCTAAAGAAACTCCTTTGTTTATTGCATCACAAATATTGCCATCTTCAATATTTACATTTCTTCCTAACTTTACAAAAAAATTTGCAGTGCCTGTATCCTGACATAACGGAATTTTTTCTTTTTTTGCGATAACTGCATTTTTAACAATTTCTTTTAAAATATCCTTTGCAATACCCGTTTCTAAGATACTATTTTGTTTAATAGATTTTAAAATATCTTTAGGAAGTTCAAAATTTGCTTCAGCACACAAACTTTCTACTGCATTAACTAAAATTTCAAATTTTATCTTTCGCACTTTTGATATAACCTTTTTTCATCATTGTTTCTGTTATGGACCTGCTTCTTTTTATTATTGTTTTTGCTTCATCGTAAATTTTATCGTAACTTAGTTTTCTGTTTGCAACTTTCTCTTTTATAGCCCTTAGTCCTATAGCAGCGGCAACTTTAGGAACAATTTCCCAATCATCCATTGTAGGAAGAATTTTATCTGGTCTTATTTTATTATCTGCTATACAAGACGCCAGTTCAGTCGCAGCCGCTATACACATAGTATCTGTAATTGTAAAAGCTCTAACATCAAGCACACCGCGAAAAACTCCTGGAAAGCCTAGAGAATTATTAACTTGATTTTCAAAATCGCTTCTTCCCGTTGCAACTATAGCAGCACCTGCTTCTTTTGCTTCCCAAGGCCAAATTTCAGGAGTTGGATTTGCACATGTAAATACTATCGGATTTTTAGCCATTTTCTGTATCCATTCTTTCTTGATAATTCCAGGGCCAGGGGCAGCCAAAGCAATAACAGCATCCGCATTTTCCATGGCCTCTTTAATTCCACCACACACGTTACTTGCATTCGTATCAACAGCTAACAACCACTTTTCAGGACATGACTTTAAATCAACTCGTTCTTTATGTAAAGTTCCGATCACATCAGTCATAATTATATTTGCAGGATTTGCGCCATAAAGAATCAAAAGCCTCGATATGCATACATTTGCAGCACCTGCACCTACCATTGTAATTTTTATTTTGTTTATTTTTTTGCCTACGACTTTTAACGCATTTATAAAACCTGCAAGCGTTACAAGAGCTGTTCCCTGCTGATCGTCATGCCAGACAGGTATGCGACACTCATTCCTCAAAGTATTTAATACAGGGAAACATTTCGGCTGCTCTATATCTTCTAAATTTACACCACCAAAAGATGGCTGCAATACTTTTACGGTTTGTATCAACTCTCTTTCATCTTTTGTTCCAAGACATATGGGATAGGCGTCAACTCCACCGAGATATTTATACAGAAGAGCTTTTCCTTCCATGACAGGCATGCCAGCCTCAGGCCCTATATCTCCAAGCCCCAATACTCTTGTCCCATCACTTACCACAGCAACGCTGTTCCACTTATTTGTATATTCATATACAAGATCTGGATTTTTGTAAATATCGATACAAACTGCCGCAACACCCGGGCTATACCATATTGAAAAATCATCCAAATTTTTAACTCTGCACTTTGGAATGACTTCTATTTTACCTCGATAAAAAGGATGTAGTTTCTTTGAAATTCTAGATGGTTCTCGAGCCAGCTTTAAAAGTTTTCTTACATCGTTTTTTTTCTGTTTTTTCATAATCTAATTTTCCCAGCAACAACGAATTACAAAATCATTTAATTAACTAATCTCAACACAACACGCCAGCTTTATCGATGAATTTTGTACACAACTCTAAAGTTTAGAAAATCATCAAAAATCTTATCTTAAATGATTTAATATATTATATATCTTTGAGCACCGACCGTCAAACTTGCTTAACACTCAGCAATCCAAAACACTATTATTTTATAGAATTAGAACAATCTAAATAATGAAAACCGTGAGAACATTATATTTAGATAAAGAAAAATATTTTATAAATATAAAACTACTTTATATCGACGATCATGAAAAATATCTGACACTTATTAACATTAAATCTGTTATTTCATCAATAATGAATAAATATAAGATCACTCTAAACGCTAAGTTACGTATATAAAATTTATGACTTTACGTTTCTGTTGACAATTAAAGAAGAAATGCAAAGCATAGACTGTGGAATATGTCAAACCAAATATAATTTTAATATCAGGCGACACATATATTTGACAATTCGTTTATAAACACATTCATAACATGTAGTTAATCGATGAAGTAGGTTTTAAAGTTGCGGAAACTGTTGCTCCTGACATAAAAACAAAGCGATATTGTAAAACTTGGAGAATCTGAACTATTTTGTATAGTATCAGTCTGGGGGGGGGCTGATGATGGACTTGCTTACTTCAAACTATACTGCGTTGGTTGAACAATTTAGAAATAACAAGATAAAACAACAGACATTATGCCATAGTAGTATAGCAGGCATAGGTTTCAAACCTTATACGAAAATATTAAAAAACTAAGTTGGCAGTGCTCTTGTCGGCTTAGAAGCAAGTTTGCGCCACATGTCACACTACGATTATAAATATAGCAACTTAAGATGTTCAATATTATTCGATATAAAAAAGGCATATATTATTTATTACACAATAAACGAAAAAAGCATATTAAACCTAGCCAAATGCACGCAAACAGATAAGGATTGGAAATTGTTTATATCTCAAAAGAAGACAAGAACTTTCATCATTTTGAGAATATAAAAAAATAAAAATAAATTCTTTTAAGCATTCGGTATTTTTACAAAAACGCATGCAAGCAAAACGGCAAAGTTTTATACCGGAGCAGTAAAAATAACACAATTAAAAATTTAAAGACTACATAATAGATTTGAGCAATCTCAAGCAAATATGTTTAAAAAATATGCAGTTAACAAAACTTGCATATGCAAAGATAAACAAAGATAAACGCTGTTTTATTTCATGAGATTTATAAAAATTTAATTCCAAGGTACAGTCAAGCAGCTTGAACTCTAAAAAGAATATTTTTATCATCTGGGCAAATGAAAATAAATGGCCCTGACAGCTGCGATTCTACAGTTTTAAATCTCATGGGGAAATGCAAAGTTACTAAAACGTTTAATAAAAGTAATGAGTCAGGTACATTTTTAAGATATTATTTTATTGTCGCATATATCCTTAACAGGATAAATATTCACATCTACATCGCCAACAAACCCAAAGCTAAAGATATTAACCACAATGCACGCGATACACATACATTTTTATGGTCTATAATACAGTTGTTCCATATCCCCCGACGCCTGACCACGGTTTGCAACATACTACCCCCGCCATCAGCCACACCTAGCAATCCATGTGCCTAATGATATCGCGCGTCATGAAAACTTCCTTTGCCTAATGTTTGTTGTGTGTTACAAGATGAGTTTTATACCAAAAGTACTTGACCAGGTGGGATCGAAGCAACGAAAAAAGCTTGGATTTGTTCTGCACTTCTTTATTCATTGTATAAAAAAGTATGTACGGGTTGTACGGAATAACTGTACAACTATGCCTTTCTTGCAACTATATCACTTTTGTACTGACACCCCACTGCAGATGTTATGATCGTAAACAAAAACCATCTGAAGAATATATATTTGAATTTTTAGACTTTTATTTCATCATGGATTCACTATAATAAAAAATTTAAGAAACAATATGTTTATTGACGATAAAATATGTGGAGAACATTGTGAGACGTAACACAATAACTGCAAAAAAACTTTCATTTTTTTATACACAATTCAACATTTATCATTTATTAAAAAACTAGATTTAGATGGTAATTGAATTAAAGAAATTAATTCTTTTTCCAGCAAATTTATAACTTATTTCAGCAATGAAATACTAATCAGGTATTTCTATATTTTATATTTATTGATTATTTCATTACGTTGCTTCATACAAAAGTAATGAAGAGAACACAAATAGCGATAAATATTACAAGCCCCTATTTACCACAACTATCTCACCTCGCTAAGTTGATGAACAAACAAGGCATTTTGTCAAAATAGCACAGTCACGTTACAACAAAAACAGGTATTTGCAATCCATTCATTATTATCTATTAATTATCAATCGAAAGAAGATGAGACTTGTCAAGAATTTATGTATCTGATCTGAAGTGTTAGAAGAAACCTTATTGAAAATCCTACAATTTCATAACCATTAACGACAAGTTAAAAAGACATAAGCAAACGCCATTTATTGTTATTAAGAAGTCTCTCAATTTATACGAAGTAATTAATTCTCAATACACTTGCAGATTAAAATTAACATCTAAGTTTTGATGGATAGTCTACTATTTTTAAATTAACTTGTAAGTATAAATACATTATATAATAGATGCCGTAAAAGAATTAGCTAATGCTGATAAGAAAGACTAGAACTATATTTATTAAAGTCTTATTCCAATTAAACAGCTGGAAGAATACTTTTTTAAACCAAGATTAAAAATATGGATAGCTGACCATATGAAAATAGTACTGATAATTGGAATAATAAATAGATAAGTTGTTTTAAAATCTGTCAGCAGATTTACAGGAACATAAAATATCAGTCCTACAGGAAATACAGAATACAGAACTATTCTTGTGATTCCTTTAAAGATACCTTCAGGATACATCGGAAAA
>JAISRA010000105.1 GCA_031273885.1 Endomicrobium sp. | reverse complement strand
TAAACATATTGTAATTTTACCAAGTAAAGTTTCCCTGTAAGCAGACTGTTTGCAGGGATTTTTTTTGCTTGACAACCTTTACGGACAAGCAGGGTATCTGTATGTTTTTTTGCAATCCTTGTGTGAAAAATTCAGGTGTAATTTTGTCTATTAGCCCAGAAGTCAGAAAAAAGTTGTACCTTTGCAAAAAATTGCAAGACATTAAAATTATAAGTTATGATGTTCAACGAATGGATAAAACAATTACGCGAAGAGCGCCAAATTCCACAGCGAAGATTGGCTGCGGAGTTAGAGATAGATACAGCGACCTATTGCAAAATAGAAAAGGATGAGTGGCGTGTAAAACGCGAACAGGTTATTGCTATTGCAAAACTCTTGAAAGTCAATCTGAAGAAACTTTTTACCTTGTGGCTTGCCAATAAAATTGTTGCAGCTATTGGTGACGAAAAGGAGTTGACAGGGAAGGCGTTGAAGATTACACAACAAAATATCAGATAATAGAACCGAATAAAAATAAATATGGGAAACATTATCAATTTCAATCAAGATGTAACTATCAACGAAATAAATTTATTCGTTGAAGGGTACTATAAGAAATGGCTAAATGATAAAAATTTAATCCAAAATCTTTTAATATTTGAATTTGAAGAAGATGTTAAGATTATTGACGAGTTATTTTATGCTTATTTGTTATTATTAAAACAAAGTTTTCCAAAAGTAGAAATCACTCTAAATATTACGTCAAATGACCCAAAACAAATTGCCAAGCAACATATTGTATATTTAAATGCTTATTACCAACAACCTTTTATTTCTATTGAAGGTGAAGATCATTTACATATTAAAAATACAAAATCAGCAGATTTTATACCGCATATCCTTGTAAAAGCGAATGACAAAAAAGAGCCTGTTGGATTTGAAGATTCTAAATCTGAGAAGTTAAAGCAATTATTGACGATAAAAAAGTTCAATATTAAATCAATTATTAAATCAGCACAAAAAGAGTACGACGAACAAAATAAAAAGAAAAAAACAAAAGAAATAATTCTTGCTGAAAAATTGAAATTTGCTATTACAGAAGTAGAAAGTAGAGTTTTAAATCATTTTTATAGAATAGAAGTTCTATCATATTTAGGCGTATTAGAAGATTATTTAACTGAAAAACCAAATGACATATTGTCGTTACTGACACAAAACAAGTTTTTTACATTCAGTCAAATAAAACTATATTTCTTTTATATACTTATTATTCAGTTGGATAAAGCAGAGTTAAAAAAAGAATACAAAAATATTCTACCTCATTTGTTTGCCAAAACTAATAAAATCTATTTTGGTTTAAAAGAACTTGCACAAAATATTATTGACCATACAGAAAACGGTGTTGGCGTTATTTCTGCCCGAGTTCATAAAACAGACAAAATTGATAAACTTAAAAATTTTGGCGGAAATTTTAATGAATGGTTTAATCAATATGGGAAAGATAAAGACATTTCTTGCTTTTTAGATATTAATGTTATTGATGCAGGTAAAATTGGAGTAACTCAAAAATATATTGAGAAAATTGAAGTACAAATAGAGAAGTATAAAAATAAGACAAAAGAAGAAAAGGATTTAGAAACAAAAGTACGAGAATGTTTAGAAGAAGACAAAAAAACTATTGAAGAAAAAAAACATGGATTTTCACATTTCATAAACTATGAGAGAATAGAACTATCACACCAAATACAAAGAATAAATTCAAGAATTGGATTATTGTTGTTTTCTAAAACGGTGTGCAAAGACGAAAAAGGTATAGTAAAAGCCTCGTCTATAAAAGAAGAAGGAAATAGCGAGTGTGTATATTTTTACGAAAAAAGTAAAAAAAGTGATAATAACTTAATAACCTCACAAACAAATAACGATAAAGAGAATCTCATTCAATTAGAAACAAACTATAATTTAGTAACCTCACAAACAAATGGCGATAAAGATAATTTCGTTCAATTAGGAACAAACTATAATTTTATTCTACCAATACATAAGAAAGCAAAAAAAACGCAACGTTCTACACAGACTCCAAACGAACAAGGTACTGCAAGTTCTGTCTTATCAAAATTGTTTGAGTATGAAATAGTTGATATTCTAAAAGATATTTCTAATGAAAAATCCGAATCAAGTTCTAATGAGAAATCTGAATCAGGTTCTAATCTGAAAGTCGAACAGGGTAAATACAAAAAAATATTTTCCTGTGCAGATAAAATAAAAACAAAAATAAAAACATTTAATGAAAATAAAAAGGAAATTGCTTTAATAGATGTTGAGAAATTAAAAATTGAAGATTTTAATTCAAGTGATTGGATAAGGTTATTGGCAAGTATCTCATTTGATAATAAAACTCCTATTATTTTTATAAACATAAAAAAAGAGTTTTATCAGGAAATTATTGATTTTAACAGCGTTTTTCAAACTAATTTTTGGAAATTATCTCCGGTTTTATTTTATATAAAGCAATATTTTCCAAAAAATCTTCAGCCAAAAGACAAAGATAAGGAACTCTTTTTATGGTTTTCCAATGTGCTTGCAGGAGATACTTATTATGAATATATGGCTCTCAACAGAAATATCAATAACTACCAGCATAATTTATATGATATTCAAGAATTTGATGACGAAGAAGAGGAAAAAATAAAACAAACGACTGTAAAAGCGACACCAAGTATATTATTTGATGATAAAAACCTGCTGAATTTTGAATTACTAATAAAAGGCAAAGACAATTTAACTCTCTTTGAGCAATCGATAGAATCTCTTATGAATTTAGAAATAAGAACTTTGCCTGATAAATATCTAATCAATAATTCAAACATAACAAGAGAAGAACGATTTTTCTACAAATATAAAGGTTATAAAATTTCAAATTCACATTTCAGACTTGGTTCAAAATTGCATATCAGTGATTATTATTATGCAAAGCGTATTTTTTATAACAGTTTTTATGCCAATCGTTTTGCATTTTTGACAACCAAATATTTGTTGAATACAGATGAGAAGGAAGGCTTTGGAAAATGGCAAAAAGAAGTAATGGAAAATGGCAAAAAGAAAATGACAAACATAGATGCTACGCTTATTGGTTACAGTCGTTATTCGGAACTTTTGGTTAGTAATATAAAACGCTTATTGGAATTACAAGGTTTTGGAAATATCAATCACGATATGATGCTTGAAACCGACAGCACTTTGAAAAATCCGGAAGATATAAAAGATAAAGTAATAATCATAGTTCCAATTGCAAGCACGTTCTCCACTTCGCTTAAAATAAAGAAAAACCTGAAAAA
>JAISRA010000087.1 GCA_031273885.1 Endomicrobium sp. | reverse complement strand
TTTTTTGCGAGTTCTCTGTTTTTATTGTATTGTCCGGTAGTTCTGTTTTCTCTTTTGTTAGCTGCAAAGTTTAAAATTTTCCATAATTTTTTTCTTGACTGTAAAAATTTATTCATAACAGGGACTTTTTTGAATATTGAAGGATTTAAAGTAATTGATACAATAGCAGATACAACGATTGCATTGTAAACTACATCATCAACCAGATTGAGTTTTTTTGCTTCCTTTGCAAGTATAAACGAAAATTCCCCAACTTGTGATAATCCCGTTGCTACTGTAAGAGCTGTCCTTGTTGAATACCCAAGAACGGAAACGGTAAATATTGCAGTCAATGGTTTAATAAGTAAAACAATGCCCAAACACACGCATATAAGCAGTGGGTATTCAAATATAAATTTAACATCAAACAGCATGCCTACTGCAAGAAAAAACAAAACGGCAAAAGCGTCTCTTAGAGGAAAAATATCTGCTCCTGCCTGATGGCTTAACTTGCTTTTTCCTACAACCATTCCTCCTAAGAATGCCCCTAAAGCAAATGACGCTTGAAATACAACAGCTGCCAGAATTGCTGTTACAAAAGCTATCACTAAAATTGCTAATGTAAAAAGCTCTTGAGATCGGGTTTTTGCAACTTTTAACAACAACCATGGGACAATCTGCCCTCCGCCTTTCATAACTAAAATCCAAAGTAAACAAATACGAAATAAAGCTATCCCCACTTCTTTAAGTATTTTAATGCTTCCTTCAGTTGTTCCTGCGTTTGATAATATTGCAGAAAGACTGGGGAGAATAACAAGTATTAGAATTGTCAGTATGTCTTCCACAACAAGCCAACCTACTGCCACATGTCCATGTACTGTGCCAACGACATCGTTATCACTTAAAACTCTTAATAATACAACTGTGCTTGCTACGGCAAGACCCAGCCCCAGTATGAGAGCAGCTTTTAAATTCAGCCCTAGGGAAATGCCTATAAATGTCGTGCATATAGTTGCAACTGTGCTTTGTATAATTGCTCCGGGGATAGCAACGCCTTTAACAGCTGTAAGGTCATCCATTTTAAAATGAAGTCCGACACCAAACATCAAAAGAATGATGCCAATTTCAGAAAGCTGGAACGCTAAATTATAATTTGCGACAAATCCCGGGGAGAAAGGTCCTATCAGAAAACCTGCTAAAAGATATCCGACAATGGAAGAAAATCCTAACTTTTGAGTTATAAACCCAAACGTAAGTGCAAGAGCAAAACCTACAGCCATAATTTCAACTAATTGATATTCGTGCATTTAATGGGACCAATCTGAAGTTTTAAATTTTGATATTTGTTAATTACTGATATTCCTCCGTGTAATAAAAACAATAGATATATCAATAAATCATAATATTAACAATTTTTTCAAGCTTTGTTCTTAAGCTTGCGTAATTTTAAAATACAGTGTTATTAAAATCTGTTATTTTAAAAGAATTTAAAGACGTTTCACATTTATCTTTATACTCGGTTTTGCATTTTGCTTTTTTAAGAACAAATAGTAATTTTAATCTTAACGACAGATGGAATTTTTATTTCTTTTTGATGTGCCTGTACGAACTGTTTCCGCTATGTAACCCGCACTTAAATTTAATTTGCTTTGGCTAGATAGATTATAAATATTGTCTTTTTACGTGATTGAAGAGTTCAAAAAGCATCGGGAGATAATCATTGTCAAATGCTTTTGTATTGGTTCCCGGGCATTTTGAAAGAGACATACTGCTTCAAGCATTCTTTTTATTAAATGTGCTGTCAGCTATACAGCAAAATGTAGCATACTTGTCTGTTCTGTATTGGAGAGTATTTTATCATAGCTGCAATATATTTGCAAGTTTATTCATACTACAGTCTAAATTATGTATAATAGCGTGTATTATGAATAAGCTGTCTCCAGAAATTGATAAAATATTAAGTCTTGTACAAAAACCTTCACGGTATATAGGTAGCGAGTTAAATTCATACCCTGCCGATATGTCTATGAATTTTTCTGTGGTTTTGTGCTTTCCTGATATCTACGAAGTGGGTGCTTCTAATTTAGGCTTGGAAATCCTTTACCATTTGATTAATGAAAAAAAACTCGCCCGCTGCGAAAGAGTCTTTGCGCCGGATACAGATATGGAACTCCTTTTAAAAAAAGAAGGGCTTAGCCTGTTTTCTCTAGAATCTAACAGCAGTTTAAAAAGTTTTGACATTTTAGGCTTTACAATCCAATGTGAGCTTGCCGCTACTAATATTGTTAATATTCTTGATTTATCAGATATTTCCGTATTTTCAAAGGATAGAAAAAAAGATGATCCTTTAGTTATTGCGGGAGGTTCTGGGCTTACCAATCCGGAACCTTTTTGTGATTTTTTTGATCTGTTTGTTTTAGGTGATGGCGAGGAAGCGATAGAGGAAATAATAAATGTATGCAAAAAATCTAAAAGAGCTAAGCTTTCAAAAGAAGAAACGCTAAAGAATTTGTCGAAATTAGACGGCATATATGTACCGTCGTTTTATAATATTGAATATAACGACGATAATACGATAAAATCTGTACTGGCATCAAAAGATGCAAAGCCCGTGGTCAAAAAGAGATTTTTAAATCTTGAAAATGCATATTTCCCCGGAAAGAAAATAGTTCCTTTTGTAGAAACCGTTCATAATAGATTAAATATTGAAGTTGCAAGAGGATGCCCTGGACAATGCAGGTTTTGCCAAGCGTCAAAATATTATCGTCCTTGGAGGCAGAGACCTCTTGAGAAGTTGTTAGATTTTGTAAAAAAAGGCTTATCAGCGACAGGTTTTGAAGAAATTGCTTTTTCTTCACTTTC
>JAISRA010000055.1 GCA_031273885.1 Endomicrobium sp. | reverse complement strand
TGACAGTAATTACATTTGTATGTTCTATCCTTAAGTTTTAAATCTTGTTTTAGATTTTCACAATTGGAACATAGTTTAGAACTTGGATAAAATCTATTGGCATTTATTATTTCAATATTGTATTCTTTTGTTTTATTTATTATTAGTAATGTTTTAAATAAATATAAGGAACTTTCCTGAATAGATTTTGATAGATGTTTGTTCTTTTGCATTTCCTGAATGTTTAAATCTTCCAGTACAATTTTAGATGGTTTGGTTTTCACTATGACTAAAACTGTTTTGTTATAGCCCTTTAAGTTTTTATTGAAATATTATAACTCGTTTTTACAAAGATTTTTTAGGCATTTGATTGTAGCAATATATAGACATTGCAAAATCAAACAACGACAAAAATCAAAGTAAAAGCAGAGTTAGAATGTGTCAACAGAAGTTTAAAAGACTATATCATTTTTTTAAAGGTTGAATGTCTTACTCCAGTTAATATTCTGAAGTCTTCATCTTTTAAATCTTTAATGTTATCGTATTTATTCATTTTATTATAAAAACACACCAACAGTAATAAAAATAAAAAAATATATCCAATATTTAATTTTTACTACTATTTTAAAAAAATATTTACAAGTAAAAAATTAATTGTATTTTTTTGGTACGTTCAATAATTTCCAATTAATATGAAGTTAATCAGTAAAGAGGTCAAGTGCGTTATTGTGGCTTTGGCTCTGTCTTTTATACCTGTCAACGTTAAACGTGCAGAGGCTGGGATGATATTTCTTCTTCCTGAGTTTGCTGAGTCAAAATCTCAATTTGGGAAATTTCTAGAAAAAGCTGCAAAAGATGTGGAGAAAACAGTGAAAAAGGCTGGCAAAGATATTGAAAAAACAGCGAAAAAGGTTGGCAAAGATATTGAAAAAACAGTGAAAAAGGTTGGTGAAGCTCTTGATTGTATTGGAGTGGTAGTTGTTGTGGGGATTCAGTTTTTAATGGAGTTTTAGTTCTACTACAAATTAATTATTTCCCCTTTTTTTATATCCTATGCCGTAAAACTGACGGGTCTTTAGCCCGTCAGATGTGGGGTGGCTTTTTAGAGAAATCACTTAGATAGTGTTTTTTTCAAAAAAGTGTTGAAATTTTATTTTTAATTTATTATCGTATCGTCATGATACGTTTTGTGGAGGTCGTGTGAATAATAAAATTATTTGTGTAACATTATTTTTCATCACAATTAGCGGTGTTTTTGCCAGTAAGCCAGTTAATGGAAAAATAAAGATTATTGCTGGTGAGAGTATTTCAAATGTAAGAATTAAAATCGATACTTTTGACGTTGGGGAATCCATTGGTGACAATAAGAATACTACTATAAAACACCATTGTATCGGCTCTGAATGTTCTGGATCCGAAATAAGCATATTTCCCCCAATAATTGGTTTTGGGGTTGTTTATACAAATTTTGAATTTGATTATTTAATTAATCTTATAGCTCTAAAGATAAAATATCCGAAATTAGACATAAATTTTAATACTAAAATAATTGCCCACTCTTTTACTGTCAAATATTTATTTGATTATGATGGGTTTAAACTACGGTCATTTAGCCCATGGATAGGTCTTTCATTGGATATAAAATATTTAAGTATTGATGTAGAATCGGTAAAGTTAGGAAATACTAGTTTGAAGGGAGCCACAATCATTGGACCATCGGTTTCAACTGGAGTTGAGTTTTTTTTTAGCGAAAAAGGAAGTATGGATCTTTCAGTCAAGGTGTCATTGCCAGTCAATAGAAAAGAAAACTTACATGGCAATGCCACTATAGGTCTTTCTGGAGCATCAATTAGGTATGGCGAAATTCAATTTAACAGTAGTTTTAGTTGGCATTTTTAAATTATGGTCTTGTTTTAAGTTTTTGTTGAAAGACTACGTGAGCTTTGATGTTTTACTCTGTCTTACTTTTTTTGGTCTTGTACTTTCATTTTCTAAAGCTTTCAAAAGGTAGAACCTTTAGCTTCTACCTTTTGTTTTATTCTATAGTAGGTTGTATTAGATATTCCTGCTACTTCTCCTATTTTCTTATAAGATAATCTATCTTTCCTACTCTTTATCTTTTTATTTTGTTTTAGTAATAAAATAAAAGTATCATATTTTTCCTTTCTTTTTTAGTCTTATTTTGAGTTTTTGTTAAGATTAAAATTTCTTTTCTCATAACTACACTAGCGGTACTCCAATAAGACGAAGAATTCTCTGCCAGAAAGTATATTTCGCTTGATCTGCGTTAGCTTTTGCTGTTGATTGGTCTATTTTTGATCTTAACTCTTGTTCCTCTTGCAAAAGTTTTTGATATTCATTTAAATGCTTTTTTTCAAGCGTTCCATCTTTAGTCCTTTCATCTATCTCTACTTTTTTAAATTCTATTTCTTTAAGTTTTTTAGCTAATTCATTGGCATCTTTTAAAGCTTGTCTCCTTGACGCACAAGATGTTAAACTAAAACATAAAAACATCATAGATAAAATTAATAATTTTTTTTTCATAATATTTCCTTAAATTATTACTTAAACACTTTCCTTTAAATTTTTACCAACTGTAAACTTAACTCTTTTACCAGCCGAAATTTTTATGACTTTACCAGTTTGTGGATTTCTGCCATTTCTTTCTTTAGTCTCAATAACTTTAAAGGTACCGAATCCAACTAGAGAAACATCTCCACCTTTTTTTAACGTTTCCTTAACGGTTTCTATAAAACCATTTAAAAAAGTCTCAGTGGTAGTCTTTGTACTGCCAGTTTTTTGTGCAATAGCACTTATAATTTCATATTTAGACATGTTTATTTAGTAAATTAATTAGGGGCTTGACTAGATTTTAACCTTGACTAGATTTTTTATTTTTATTCTCATTTTTTAAATATTTTCCTGTCAATTTTAAAATCATACATCCAAAATCTTTTTTATTCAGATTTCTATG
>JAISRA010000018.1 GCA_031273885.1 Endomicrobium sp. | reverse complement strand
ACGATAAGAATAAATATTAGACAGGACGCTAATGGCAAATTTTATTATGACCATTCAATAAAAAAACCTTTTAATAACAGGGTCTCGCCTAACGAATACGAGCCTGATTAAAAGGAGTTGACCGCATTATAACAAATTATTTTAATTTTACAAGCATTTTTTTCTTGACAATTAAAAATTAATAATTATATTCCGCTTGTTGAGGGTGTCGTAACCCAGTTACAAGCGGAGAGTTTAACCGATATATAAACTAATTTCAAAAGAAATCATTTTATATATGGGGGTTGGTATAGAAATATACTGAATACTATACACTCGCCTTGTAACGAGTACGAACAGCCCCCACCATTTTATAGTTTTCGTAATAATTACAAGGAGCAGAAATGCAAAATTTAAATATCAACTTGGTTGAAGTTGTAAATAATCAATCAGTGACAACGTCACTTAAAATAGCAGAAGTCTTTAATAAAAGACACGACGCAGTCTTAAGAAGTATTAAAAGTCTTGACTGTAGTGAAGAATTCAACCTCCACAATTTTGCGGTGGTTGAATATATAGACGCAAAAGGCGAAAAAAGACCAAGCTACACCATCACTCGCGACGGTTTCACATTCCTTGCGATGGGTTTCACAGGCAAGAAAGCCGCGCAGTTTAAAGAGGCGTACATAAAAGCCTTTAATACAATGGAACAAACTTTAAAATCAATCTCACAAGCTGGAGTAAACACTGAACTAAATAATAAACCAAACAATAACAATCCAACAACCCCCATCTCTCCCCCAAGAGACAAAGACAACTTTTACCACTTCAACATATACTTTTTAAAAATAAGATACATCATAGAAGACAATATACCTCTATTCCTACTAAACGATATTGATAATTTTCTTGAGGTAACAAAAATAAACGGAATAGATAAAGAAAGAAATAAAAACAACTATACGATTAATCATATATTATACGATTATAACATTGTCCCTAGAGGAAAATACATCAATAATTCACTTTACTTATTTCTAAATCTAACCCAACTAATAGAGTTTTGCTATAACTACAAAACCAAAAGGGCGGAACTATTAGAAAATATATTAACTAACAGAATTATAAAATACATTGAAGAAAACCACAGAACTGAAATAGAAACAAAGGGCAAAAATATATTTCTAATAACCGCCTGAAGAAATAAAGAAATAAAAAATTAAAATTAACTAATTTACTAATAACTAAAAATAAAACTATGATAAATAAAAACATAGCTATCTTTGATGGTGGCTTAAAAACTCTTGAATACAAAGACAATGAAAATGGCACAATATCTATTTTCACAGCCCTAGAACAAAAAAGAAAAGATATAATCGCCATAGGTTTTAAAACTTTTCTTGATTATCTTGAAAACTATAAAGCATTCCATGAGACCAAAGCCGAAACCATTGGCGTAGGTCACGGAGATTATAAAAAAATAAGTGGAATGGTGGAAGCGGTGAATGACATATTAGAAACCGCCAGAAATTTACAGATTGATTAAAATTAATAAAGGATAACCAATGACCAAAAAAGAAAAAACTAAAAAAGTCAATAATTATGAAGTATCGGCAATAATCGAAGTGCTAGCAACCTCTGAAGAGGACGCTAAAAATAAAGTTTCAGAAACTTTAAAAAAAGTATGCCGAGACTATGATTATTGTTTAAATAATGTTGAATGTTTGAAAAATAAAGAGGATAAAAACGAGGACGAAGAAAAAGAACTGTCCGAACCGCCTTTTTATTACTGAAAAGATAATAATATTAATAATTAATGTAAGGAGTAAAAATGACCAATATAAACCCAAAGGACGAAAAGCAAGAAGAAAAAGCCATTCCGTCCGCCATTGTTAAAAAAACCAACAGAGCCATCCGCCAAATGTATAAAAAACTAAAGGATTATTACTGGGAGAAAGCCGCCGAAGATATGGGCGTATTTGTAAAGGATTATTATAGTCCTGATGGTCACCCACTGGCTGACTTATCTTTTTATGCCAATGATGATGAAATAGACGAAAGAGCTTTAGAATATTTCATAGAAGACATGACCAATGAAGAAAAAGGATTGTCATCGGAAGTTTTTCAATACTTTGAAGAGGATGAAGACCGAACCGAAGAAGAAGAGATTTTAGAAAGTAAATATCTTGATAGTCTAAACTATTCGGATTATGAGAAAATAATTAATAATAATTAATAATAATTAATAAAGGAGTAAAAATGACTGAAGAAAATATGAATAACCGTGAAGAGTTAAAAAAATTCCTATGGGAATTAACGCAGTTATCACATAAATATGGGATAGGGATTGAAGATGGTATTTTGTATCGAATGGATACAGAAGACCCCTATAATGATAAATATAAAGGATATACAACTATCGGAAATCGTAGGTTGTTATTTATAGATAATATTTATAGTTAACAAAAGGAGTAACCCATGACCGAAGAAAAAAACAATGTTCCTCTAAATATTTATAAAAAAATAGAACTAATAAAACTATCTCTTTTAAAGAAAAATATAAAAAAGACGGGTAAAAACACTTTTAGTAAATACGATTACTATGAACTATCGGATATATTACCCTTTATAGTGGAGGAATGTGAGAAAAATAATCTTTTTACAAAAATATCCTTTACCCAAGACATCGCAAGTTTAACAATTGTTAATTGTGATAATCCAAATGAAACAATTGAATATACAAGTCCTATGGAAAAAATAACTATAAAGGGGTGTAATGAAATCCAAGCTCTAGGAGGTGTGGAAACCTACCAGAGGAGATATTTATATATGGCAGCCTTTGATATTATTGAAAATGACCTCTTTGACAGCATAGCTGGTTCAAAGGATAACGAACCAAAGACAAAAATAACAAAGGAACAGACCGATAAAATAGATGAGATTGGAATTGACAAAAGCGCTGTATGTGGGTTTTATAAAGTAAATTCAATAGCTGATTTAACCTCCGAACAGGCAAACTTTGTAATTAAAAGAGCCACCAATAAACAAAAAGAGGCTGTATGAAAATCTATGAAGACCTAGACCAAAAAACAGATGAATGGCAAAACGTCAGAGCTGGCAAGTTGACTGG
>JAISRA010000134.1 GCA_031273885.1 Endomicrobium sp. | reverse complement strand
AAGATGCTTATTCGTTTCATACAGATGAAATTGATTTGGAAAAGTATTATAAGACTATGTTTGATGCCTATGTAAACATCTGCCAAAAGTGTGGTTTTAAATTTCGCGTTGTTGAAGCGGCTTCAGGTGCAATAGGAGGATTTTTTTCGCATGAATTTATGATTCTTTCAGATACAGGTGAAGAGGAGATTGTTTGGTGCAACTGTGGTTATGGCGCAAACAGCGAAAAAGCTTCTAGCTTGAAGAAAGAACAATCTAAAGAAGAAGCTTTTTTTATGGAAGAAATACTTACCCCTTCTGTAGGTACTGTTGAAGATGTTGCAAAATTTTTAAAATTATTGCCAAATAAATTTCTAAAAACAATAATTTATGTCGCAGATGGTGAACCTGTTGCTGTTTTAGTGAGAGGCGATGATGAAATAAATGAAGTGAAACTTCAACTAATTCTTAGTGTAAATGAAATATCTCTTGCAGATGAACAGACTGTCGTTTCCGTTACTAATGCTCCGGTAGGTTTTGTGGGCCCCGTAGGGCTTAAGGGTGTAAAAATTGTGGCTGACCTATCTGCTGTTGAAGTGTCAAATGCTGTAACTGGTGCTAACAAAAAGGATTATCACATAAAAAATGTAAATTATAAAAGAGATTACAGTGCCGATGTGGTTGCCGATATAAGAAAAGTTATGTGCGGTGATATTTGTCCAAGGTGTAAAAAGGAAGAATTAAAATTTTCGAGAGGTATTGAAATAGGACATATTTTTAAATTGGGCACAAAATATTCAAAATTAATGAATGCTACATATCTTGATACAAATGGCAAAGAAAATTTTATTGTTATGGGTTGTTATGGCATAGGAGTTACAAGAATACTTGCAGCGACAATAGAGCAATCTCACGATGATAATGGTATAATATGGCCTGATAATATTTCTCCTTTTGAAGTTGCAATTATCCCTATAAATTATGCGGATGAAAAGACTGAAAAAATGGTGAGAAAAATATATAAAGAACTGTCTTTGAAGGGATTAGATGTTTTGGTTGACGATAGAAATGAAAGAGCTGGTGTCAAGTTTAAAGATGCAGATTTAATAGGCATTCCTTATAGGATAACGATCGGTGAAAAAAATCTTGCTAACGGGAATATAGAGTTAAAAGCAAGGAGAGACGGTAAAAATGATACTAAACTTTTAAAACCTGAAGATGCTATATCTGAAATATTAAAAATATTTAAAAGATAATAATAAAGGTAGAGGGAAAATAAATGAAAGATTTTTTTAAATTGAAAGAAAATAAAACAACTATTCAGACTGAAATTCTTGCAGGTCTTACTACATTTTTTACAATGGCATATGTTATTTTTGTAAATCCGTCTATTCTTTCTTTGAATGTGGGGATGCCGTGGGCTGGGATTTTTACAGCTACAATTTTAGCTTCAGTTTCTGGTATGTTGCTGATGGCTTTATATGCAAATGTTCCATTTGCTATTGCTCCGGGAATGGGCGCAAATGGTTTTTTTACTTTTGTATTGTGCAAACAAATGGGCTTTTCTTGGCATGAAGCTCTTGCTATTGTAATTATATGCGGTTTATGTATTGTTTTTATTACTGTAACGCAACTTAGAAAAATAATTGTTTATGCAATTCCTGAGTTTCTTAAAGATTCAATCAGTAGCGGTATTGGCTTGTTTATAGCGTATATAGGTTTTAAAAATGCTTCTTTTTTAAAATTTCTTTCAGATGCTGGCAGTTATAGTGTTTTGGAGAACGGCGATATAATTTCAAATAGTTCTGTTATACCGTCTTTGGCAATTTTTGGTAATTCTCACGCTTTGCTTGGCCTTATAGGTCTTATAGTAATGGTTGTGCTTGTAATAAAAAAAGTAAAAGGCGCAATTTTTATAGGTATTGTGGCAACGATTTTTGCAGGCGTACCATTGGGAATAGTTGATATTTCAAAAATTAAAATTTTTGATTTTCAACCTATAAGTGCAATAAAAGACGTTGCTTTTTCTGCATTTAGCAGTGACGGCATTGGTTCGCTTTTTTCAAATTTTAATAAGGTGTTTATTACAATAACTGCAATACTTGCTTTACTTCTTTCTGTAACCTTTGATGCCATAGGAACGTTTATAGGTACAGGGAGAATGAGTGGTATTTTTGATACAGATAGTGAAAAAAAATTATCACAAAAAAAAGGAATTAACTCAAAATTTGAAAAGGCCTTATTTTCTAACGGTCTTGTATCTGTAATTGGTGGATTGTGTGGAACTAGTAGCTTTGCAACTTATGCTGAAAGTGCAGTAGGAATATCAGCTGGTGGAATGACAGGATTAACTGCGCTTGTTATTGCAGTAATGTTTTTGCTTTGTCTTCCTTTTGCATCACTTTTTAGCATAGTTCCTCTTGAAGCTACTTCTCCAGCATTGATTGTTGTGGGTGTTATTATGATGACGTCAATTGTAAGAATAAATTGGACAGATTACGAAGAAGCAGTTCCTGCATTTTTGACAATAAGTTTTATGACTTTTGCATTTAACATAAGTTATGGTATAGCCGCAGGATTTATATTTTATTGTATTATTAAATTAGCGCATGGCAAAGTAAAAGAAATTCATCCTATTTTGGCGGGCACATCCGTGTTATTTTTAGTTAACTTTATTATAATTGCATTCAGAGGATAAAATAAATGAGTTTAAATAAGTTTGATATTGCTGTCATAGGTTCAGGTCCAGGCGGATTTAATGCCGCTGTGAGGGCTGCGCAGCTTGGTGCAAAAGTCGTATTAGTAGAGGAATCTTTTATAGGAGGGACATGTTTAAATTCCGGGTGTATTCCAACAAAATTTTTATGGCAAGCTTTAAAAACAAAGCAAAAAATCCAAAAATCTTATGAATACGGTCTTAAAACGTCTTTGGAGCGTATTATTTTTTCAGATATAATTGCAAAGAAAGACAGGAATGTAGCTAATATAAGAAGAGGAATGGATTTAATATTGGCATCATACTCTATAAATGTTATAAAAGGGGTTGCTTCATTTAAGGATAAAAATTCTCTTGCAATTTCAAATGGTGAAAAAATCGTAGAAATTTTTGCAGATAAAATTATTATTGCTACAGGCACAAAACCTTCAGTAATGGAAGGATTTAGCTTTGACGATATCAAAATAATAAATTCAACGGGTGCTTTAAATCTCAAAGAAATGCCAGAAAATATGCTTATAATCGGCGGCGGTGCTATAGGCATTGAAATGGCGACGATATTTTCAGGGTTTGGTTCTCGTGTGACTTTGGCTGAATGTAAAAACTGTTTGCTTCCAACCGAAAATCTTGAAGTGTCTGAAGAAATAAGAAAAAACTTGTCAAAACATGGTGTTAAAGTCCTTACGGCGTGTGCCAATGCGCTTGATGGCTTAGACAAATATGAAAAAGTGTTGATAGTTAAAGGCAGAACACCAAATAATGATTTGGGTTTAGAAAATGCCGGAGTTAAAACAATTAAGAAAGGTTTTATTAGAACAAATGAATTTTGTCAAACAAATATAGATAATATTTATGCAGTTGGAGATATAGCAGGTAAAAATTTACTTGCATATACTGCGCAAAACGAAGGATCTATCTCTGCTGAAAATGTCGTTAAAGGTAATTCTATTGCAATTGAAAATTTTGTTATTCCTCAGGTTGTTTTTTCAATGCCGCAGAGTTCTTCAGTAAAAGTGTCAGATTTTTTAAATTATAAGGAAGTAGCTTTTGGAAAGTTTTCGTTTATTGCAAGT
>JAISRA010000098.1 GCA_031273885.1 Endomicrobium sp. | reverse complement strand
ACAATACAAAAATAAAAATTAATTTCGAAAGAAATATATATGCTTTATACGCTGCAGAAATAAGTGATAAATTTGCTCCTTTTAATCTTGAAAATACGGCTAAGTATGATTTAATAATGAGAATTTGGGAAATATTGGGTATTTGTGAATATCCAAAACGTGCATTAACTGCATTTACACTGCGCTTTTTAAAAGTTTCTGGGTATAGTTTTTCAGATTATTTAAATAATAATGATGTTTTTATTGATGAAAAGATTAAAAAAACTATAAAAAAACTTTCAAACTGTTCAAGATATGAAGTGGATTTGTTACAAAAAATAGAAGATGAGAAAGTTTGGAATTATGTTGAAAGCTACATTACAAATTACATACGACGCCCGTCATTAAGTATTTTTTTGACAAAAATATCCAATACTTTTAAATTTAAATTTAAAAAAACTGTACTTTAAAATATTATTTATCAGTTTATTTCATTGATATTATAATTATCACAACTGTCGTGATAACATATTAGAATCTCTTTATTATTGATTCTCAAAAATAACACTTTTTACTATTTTCTTAATCTAATCTAGTAAAAAGTATCTTATTCTATACATATGTGACAAAGTGAATATATTAAATAAGCAAAAGCATTAAAGCACCTAAATTACATATTTTAGTATTTTTTTCTCTAGAAAATGCTAGAATGTTAAAAATGTAAAAGAAAAAAAAGAAATTCAACATATTTTTGAAAATTGTAATAGGAGGGTGTAAAATGTTTAATGTAGGAGATACGGCTTTTATTATAATTTGCGCATTGCTTGTAATACTTATGACACCTGGACTTGCTATTTTTTATGGAGGCTTAGGTCGTAGAAAGAATATGGTAAATAACATGATGAACTCAACGTTTATCATGGGTCTAGGCATAGTTTTGTATGTTTTAATTGGTTATTCATTATCATTTGGAGACGGTGGAAGAAATTTCATAGGTTCTCTTAAAAATTTGGGACTTATGGGAATTACAAAAGATTCTCTTACGGGTTCAGTACCTACATTTGCTTTTATAGCATTTCAAATGGCGTTTGCTCTTATAACGCCGGCGATTATAACTGGTTCTATCGCTGGCAGAATGAAGTTTAAAGCATTGTGTTTTTTTATAGCTTTATGGTTAATATTTGTGTATTATCCTTTAGCTCACATGGTATGGGGCGGAGGGTTTATCGGTGGTAAAATTGGAGCTTTAGACTTTGCTGGGGGAGATGTTGTGCATATAAGCTCAGGCACAACGGGGCTGATTCTTGCAATTTTAATAGGCAAAAGAGTTGACTATATGCAGATTTCATATAGAACACATAATATACCTTTTGTTTTCTTAGGCATGGGGCTTTTATGGTTTGGATGGTTCGGTTTTAATTCAGGAAGTGCTCTTAGTGCAAATGGACTTGCAGCACATGCGTTGATGACAACGGCGGTATCTTCGGCGGTGGGTATGCTAGTGTGGATACTGATGGATATAATTAAACAAGGCAAGGCTACTTTGATTGGTGCGTGCACTGGTGTTATTGCAGGATTAGTTGGCATTACACCTGCCGCAGGTTTTGTTAATATTTGGGCTGCTTTAATTATAGGCATATCCGTAAGCCTTGTTTGCTATTGCGGGATAATTTTTATAAAAAGTGTGCTTAAGATTGATGACGCTTTAGATGCTTTTGGATGTCATGGTATAGGTGGTATATGGGGTGGAATATTAACCGGAGTTTTTGTAAATCCTGAAATTAATGGAGGACAGCCAGGACTTATTTATGGTCGGTTCACACAATTTTTTGCGCAAATTGAAGGAATACTTATAACTCTTATAGTAGCTGTTGTTGGAACTTTGCTGTGTGCGGGTATTGTGAGCATATTTACGTCTCTTAGAGTAGAAAAAAAAGAAGAACTTATAGGTTTAGATATGTCGGAACATGGCGAAAATGCATATCCGTCATTTACAGGATTAGATTAATAAAAATCTCATATATTAAGGTAATGCGAGAGGAAAAATCGTATGATAAAAATAGAAGCTATTGTTCGTGAAGAAAAATTAGAAGATATAAAGGAAGCTCTTAGCAAAGTTGGAGTTAATGGTGTTACAGTTTCGCAGGTTATGGGTTGTGGTAAACAGAAAGGTTATAAAGAACTTGTGAGAGGAACGGAAGTTAATATAACAATGCTTCCAAAAATTAAATTTGAAATAATAGTATCTTCAGAAGAATGGGAAGAAAAAACAATAAGGGCAATTCAAGAGGCTGCTTATACTGGAAAACCGGGCGACGGAAAAATATTCAGCTATGATCTACGCAACGTTTTGCGCGTGCGTACAAAAGAGACAGGTACAATAGCGATAAACTAAGAGAATGTTTATTATATATTATTGGTTCCGCGTATTAATTTTTTTATATCACTGATAAATATATTTTCAGAAATTTTAAAGATATTTTTAGTAAATATGAATTTTTTACTCGTATATAAGGAACTAAGTCAATTTATTTTATTTGGTTTAAGTTTTCCACTTATTATTCCGCCACCCAAAACAATATCGTTTTTATAAAATACCACGCTTTGTCCTATAGTAATAGATATTTGTGGTTCGTCAAATTCAACTTCTACCAAAGTCGAACTTTTAGGAATAATAACTGCTTTTGCAGGTTTGTGTTGCTGGCGTATTCTTGCACTTGCTTCAATAAGTTCGTTTGGAATTGGGATTGAATTCCACGCTACTTTTTCAGCTATCAAAGACGAAGAATATAGCTCTTTTTTAGTGCCCACTACCACAGCATTTTGTTTAGCTAAAATATTAATAACATATAGTGGATCTTTTGTTCCTCCTGAAAGTCCGAGTCCTTTACGTTTTCCAATCGTATAATTCCAAATACCTTTATGCTTGCCAAGAACTTTCCCTTTTTTATCAACAATATCCCCCGGATTTGCGGGAAACTGTAGTATATCATTATAATTGCCACAATAAAAATCTTGGCTGTCATGCTTTTCTGCAATTGGCAGTCCTATTTTTTTTGCAATATTTCTTACTTGGGTTTTTGTATATTTTCCCAGAGGAAATAGTATTCTTGAAAGAATATTTTGAGAGATTCTATACAAAAAATAAGATTGATCTTTACTTTGATCAAGACCTCTATGTAATTGATACATGCTTAAAACATTGTCAAAACTTATAATGGCATAATGTCCTGTAGCAAATTTATCGAAAGAAATACCTGTTTTTTTCGCCATGATAGGCAAAACGCCAAATTTAATGTAAGCGTTACACCATACGCAAGGATTTGGCGTGCGACCTTCTTTATATTCGTTTCTGAAATTTTCAATAACAACTTTTTTATATTCTTTGTGACAATCTAGTACATGTAATGGTATTTTAAGAAAATCTGCTACTTTGTGGACTGTCTCAATATCGTCGTTTTCAGGTCCTAGGCAAGTATTTGTACTATTAGTTTTAGCTGTGGGAATGGAATTGTCCCATATAGACATCATAACGCCAGTTACTTCGTGACCTTGTTTTTTTAATAAATAAGCAGCAACTGCCGAATCAACTCCGCCGCTCAGACCGATCAATACTTTCATTTTTTTATAATCCTCTTTGTCTTTTGCTTTTGCCTTTCGAATTTGTTTTCAGATGTTAATTCCTACGTGTCTTACATGGAATCCCTTCCCTTCAGACACATACCTGTTTATAGACTTAATCTTGTTTTCAATACAGAGCCTGCAATGTGCTGGCGACTCGTCAAGACAAATTTTTCCAGGGTATAATTCATAATATTTCCTATAGGTGATTTCAGTAGCATTTGGCATGACGACATTTGCTCCGCTTTGCAAAGCAATTAAACGTCCTTGTGGTTTTAGTGTTTCCATTGCTGTTGTTGCAGGTATATTGATATCCGGCATAAGCAGGCGTAAAATGGCTATAACTTTAAGTGAAAGTTCAAAAGAATTATTTGTTTCGACTTTGCAAAACTTATTTTTTGGTATAGAAATTGGAGTATCAGGATGA
>JAISRA010000119.1 GCA_031273885.1 Endomicrobium sp. | reverse complement strand
CTTGACCGACTTATCCCTCCCTACAGCAAGAGGCAATACCATGGCAGGATATAAAATAATATCTCGTACAGGAAGAAGCGGAAGTGAGTCGGGAATTTTTAGACTTTCAGTTTTGTCAGTGCTAAATCTATCCAATTCGCTCATGCAGTCTCCTTTGAGATTTTATACACAAACTGCGGTTTTTCTTTTTTTAATACGGTCTCAGACGTTACTATACTCTTTACAATGTTAGGATCATCCGGAACAATAAACATTGCATCAAGTAAAAAACCTTCTATAGTAGATCTCAGTCCTCTTGCTCCCGATCCTCTTTTTAAAGTTTCTTCTGCAATTTTATACAGAGCATCGTTTTCAAACTCAAGCTCAACATTTTCTAGCTGAAACATTTTCTTATACTGCTTAACTATAGCATTTTTAGGATCAGTTAAAATATGAACAAGATCGATAGCAGACAAATGATTGAGTGTAGAAATAACGGGAAGTCTTCCTATAAATTCAGGTATTAAACCAAATTTTATTAAATCTTGGCTTTCAACCTTGGGAAGCGCAAAATCTGCACTTTTAAAATTGTCTCTATTATTATCTAAGTCGTTTGTTACAAAACCCAAAGTTTTTTTTGATAATCTTTTCTCTATTATTTTCTCAAGTCCGTTAAAAGCTCCGCCACATATAAACAAAATATTTGTTGTGTCTATTTTTAAATATTCTTGTTGCGGATGCTTCCTACCGCCCTGCAAAGGAACGCTCGCAATTGTACCCTCGAGAATTTTTAAAAGAGCCTGTTGAACACCCTCTCCCGAAACATCACGTGTTATTGATGGTGTGTCAGCTTTCCTTGAAATTTTATCTATTTCATCTATATAAATTATACCTTTTTCTGCTCTTTTGATATCAAAGTTTGCGTTTTGAATAAGTCTTAAAAGTATATTTTCAACATCTTCACCAACGTAACCAGCTTCCGTAAGAGTTGTCGCATCGACAATAGTAAACGGTACGTTTAACATTCTTGCCAAAGTCTGAGCCAAAAGAGTTTTCCCTATTCCTGTAGGACCGATAAGCAAAACATTAGATTTTTGCAGTTCAACATCACCCTCTGCTACGTTGGCAACGGTCTCTAGTCTTTTATAGTGGTTATATATAGCAACCGATAAAACCTTCTTTGCATATTCCTGTCCTATGACGTAAGAGTCAAGAAATTTTTTTATCTTGCTAGGTTTTAATAACTTAAACTTCACTTCCTTAGACTCTTTTTCATTAAAATTGTTAAAAAGTTCTATCGAGTTTTTGGCACATTCTTCACATATATAATACCCGTTTCCGCCAACAAGTTTATGTGGATATCCCCTGTTGCAAAACATGCATTGTTGCTTATCGTTTAAATTACCTTCCATTTTAGTCCTTTACTTCAGTACATTTTCTTAGCAAGTAAGTTTTCATATAAATATCAAACTTATCCATTTATTTGCAAGATTTACATATTTTTAAGTACTATCAACATAATAATCTCTTGTTTTTTATTGCAGTTACACGTGTTATTCCTCTTCTGTAAAGTTGATTATTTTTCATTCAAAATATTTCTACTTTTACTTTAAGCTTACTATGACCTCATCGATAAGACCGTATTCTTTTGCTTCTTTAGCAGACATATAATAATTTCTGTCGGTATCTTTCAATACTTGCTCGGTGGTTTTTCCCGTATGTTTTGCAAGTATCTCAGAAAGTTTTTGTTTAATATAGACCAATTCTTTTATTTCTATATCAATATCAGAAACCGTACCTGATAAACCGTTCCCATAAATTAAAGGTTGATGTATCATGATGCGTGAATTAGTCAAAGCATACCTTTTGCCTTTTGCGCCTGCCGCAAGCAAAACAGCGCCAAAAGACATAGCCATTCCCATACAAATTGTAATTATCGGACTTTTTATAAATTGTATAGTATCATAAATGGCCAGTCCGGCAACAACCATACCACCGGGCGAATTTATATATAAATTTATATCTTTTCCCTTATCTTCAGAATCTAAATATAAAAGCTGTGCTATCAAAATATTTGCAGAATCAGTAACAATTGAACCTCCTTGACCGCCAACAAAAATAATTCTATCCCTAAGGAGTCTCGAATACAAATCGTACGTTACGGCAGACCCATGATTCCACCTTTCTATCACTGTTGGTATTAACGACGGCAATTTTTCCTCCTAACAATTCAAATCTTCGCATCACATCTCATGAAAAACTATTTAATATAAACATATATTAGTTTTTTTCAAAGGAATATCTTTTTCTTCTACTTTAATTTTAGCATTTTCAAGCAAAAATCTGAAAATTTTTTGTTCTTTTAACGAAATCATAATATTCTCTTTCTTTTCTGTAAAGTATTTATCAATTGTACTTGCTCTCTCAGAATTAAAACTCTTCATTTTATTTTTCTCTGCTTCAATATCGGCATCAGTTATTACAAGATTTTCAGTTAAATAAATCGCATCAAAAATATAAGAAAGCCTCACACTTTTTTCTGCTGTTTCTCTAAATTCAGCTTGCCTTTCAACATACTCTTTAGAAGCACCTTTGTTTTGCATATATTCTTTCATTTTTACAACTAAAGATTCAGGGACTTCAAATTTATTCTTTTCAAGTAAATATTCAATAATCTGCTCTTCGACAGCCGCTTTTTGACGACGTTTTTCTCCAACTTCCATTATCTCTTTTACTTTTATTCTTAAATCTTCAAGACTTTCAGCTCCCATATCCTTCGCAAAATCATCGTTTAGTTCAGAGAGTTCTTTTTCTTTTACTTCAACAACCTTTGTTTTAAAAATTATCGTTTCCCCTGTCAAAGTTTTATTTAGATAATCTTCCGAACAATCAATTCTTATGTTTTTTTCGGCACCAACTCTTGTGCCAATCAAAGCTTCTTTAAATCCTAGCAATGTGTTTTCAGAGCTTAAATCAATCATATATCCTTTTGCCTTAATTTCGGGAATATCTTTACCCTCAACATCATCAAAAGCCTCATAATCGACTAAAACAAAACTTTTTTCTGTAACTTCTCCTGATTTAGACGGCACAAGTTTTGCGTTCCTTTCTCTTAAAGCGTCAAGACTTTGCATTAAACTCTGATCTGTAATTCTAAAAAGTTCTTTTGTTATAGGAATATCTTTATAATTTTTTACATCAATTTTTGGATGACATTCCGCAGTAAAACGGTACGTCAAAGTTTGTCCGAATTCATACTTAAGTTCCCCTACTACATAAAAATCAATCGGATTAAAAGATTCTCTTTCAAGAGCACTTAAAACTGTTTTTCTTATAATGTTTTCTACAGCTTTGTTCTTCGTCTCTTCTGCAAACTTCTGTCTTATAACATTCATAGGAACTTTGCCATACCTAAATCCGTCAATCTTAACTTGAATCGTATTTGATTAAAAACAGATTCAATTTCATGAGCTGCGACGTTTTCTGAAATTTCTACATCCATAGTTATGGAACACAATTTTTTGTCAACAATCGTAGATTTAAAATTAATTATTTCTCTTTCTTGAATCATTTACTTTTTTCCCCTTTAATTTTAAATCAACATTGCCAGTCAGGCATGAAAATATATAAATACAAGAGTTCTAAAATTATTTAGATTTTTAATAATGCGGATGGAGGGACTTGAACCCACAAATCTTGCGATATATGGTCCTAAGCCATACGCGTCTGCCATTCCGCCACATCCGCATCTGTACACACACAACCAACAAAACATGCGCCGCATAGGAATCGAACCTATAACCTAACGATTAAGAGTCGTTTGCTCTACCGATTGAGCTAGCAGCGCTATTATAAATACAATTTTTGTTTTTTTTTAAACAAAGTAATAATAACTCTAAACTAATGGGCGAAGAGGGAATTGAACCCTCACGACTTTTGTGAGTCTCAGGATTTTAAGTCCTGTGCGTCTGCCAGTTCCGCCATCCGCCCAAAAACTCCTACAAAAACTCATATTCAACTCTTAAAATTGTACTATATTCTCTAAATTCTTTCAACTAATGTGTATGTAAAAATAACTCATAATAGGAATCGAAATATCATCTAAAATAAACTATTATAATCTTATCTTATAACAAGGTTATAGTTTATATATTTATTTTTTTAGTTAATACTAAGATTACAATCAAGAAGTTTTTTTAAGGAGATAATTTATTATTTAAAAAATTTCAACAGGATGACTAAACCGACAAACTCACAATCTCACTTTAGATTAATAACAAAAGAACTATATTTTTATTAAGCATTTATATAAGCACTTATATTTGTTAATGAAAATTAAAAGCAACCTAGAGCTCTACACCATATATAATATATCGTTATATAATAAATATATCGTTTAACAAAAACATACTACCCTATGGATATTTTATAGAGACAATTTTAGTTTTCACATAAAACGAACAGAAATTTTTAATTATTCTCATTTTTTAAAACAGAAATATGTTTTCAAAGAGATTATTTTCAATATCTTGCCAAAAAATGGAGAAAAGAGACATCAAAATATCAAGTTCAAAATCTTACATTGAAGTTTTACAAATACACTGAATAATAACAAATATTTTCACATATTTACATTACTATTTTTTCTCTTCAGCTTTATTTTCAATTTTTTCTACTATCCCTAATTTAGGTTTTGAAGTTTCATCAGCGTAACTAATTTGCAAATTATAAATTGTTGAAGTTAGCATATCTTCTTCTTTTTTTGTTAAATTGCCCTTAGTTTTATTGCGCAACATAATAAGCGTATCAATAGTCCATCTCGCATTTTTAAAATCTTTTTGTTTTTTACCACTTAATGGATCCTGTATCTTTCCTAGCTGGCACCAAACCGAAGAAGCAAACATTGTTATAAGACTAAATAAATATTGATCAACATCTAAGATTTCTTGTTCTGACATTTTACTACCCCAAATTTTTCATGTATGCACACTCTTATTTTTTTGTCATGTAAAACTGTTACAAATTAACGAAGTTTTTGCATACGGCAACACCACATTATTTAAAAAATTTACTTATCGCTGTATTTATCCTTCTAACAACTTCATCCTTGCCCATCAACTCCATCATGTGAAATAAACTTGGGCCTTGTGTTCTTCCAGAAATTGCAACTCTAATAGGATGAAAAACCTGTCCTGTTCTAATAGCTTTCTCTGTTGCTAATTTTCTTGCATAATGTTCAAGGGCTTTAGAAGAAAAATCATGTTGATTCTGAAGTCTTACAGCGCTCTCAGTTAAAACAAGTTTAGCATTCTCTCTTGATCCATCTGAAAGAAACGTCTTCACTACCGCTTCTTCTTTATATTCTATGTCTTTTGTAAAAAAGAAATCCACAAGCGATGGAATATCTTTCAAAAGTTTTATTTTATCACGCTCTAAAACTATAATTTTTTTTAATAGTTCGATATCCCAATTTTCTATTAATTTTTCATTGCTTGTATATTTTACCCAATCAACAAACAACTCATATATTTGTCCCGAAGTCTTAGAACGAATTTTTTCGCCATTAAGCCATAACAGTTTTGCATGATCAAAAGCTGACGGACTAACACCACATTTTTCTGTAGAAAATTTCTGTACCAGCTCTTCTATTGTAAAAATTTGCTGACTATCTTCTGTCGACCATCCAAGTAATGCAAGATAATTAATCAATGCTTCATTTAAATATCCTTCCTTTCTATATTCCAAAACAGACATATGTCCGTGTCTCTTTGAAAGTCTCGTGCCGTCGGAACCTAAAATCATAGCCATATGCGCAAATTGAGGCATTTCCCAACCTAAAGCATTGTAAATATGCATTTGTCGTGGCGTGTTAGAAAGATGATCGTCACCTCTTAAAACATGAGTCATCTCCATAAGGTGATCATCAATCACACATGCAAAATTATACGTAGGCACATTACCTGTTTTTATGATAACAAAATCATCAAGTAAAGAATTGTTAAATTCAATTCTTCCTCTTACTAAATCGTTTAAAACTATAGTTCCTGTGCCAGACATTTTAAATCTTACAACAGCATTCTTCCCATCTGTTTCTTTCTGTCTGCGCTGCTCAGGTGTAAGATTCCTGCACCTGTTATCGTATTTCGGAGGTAATTTATTAGCTTGTGCTTTTTTTCTCATCTCATCAACTTCCTCTGAAGTGCAATAACAAGAATACGCCAAACCTCTGCTTATAAGCTCATCAGCATATTTACGATATATTCCTTGCTCTTTACGTTTCATCTGATAGTAAGGAGAATATTTTGAATTCTCTTTTTCAGGACCTTCATCCCAATTAAGCTTAAGCCATTTCATAGCCTCTAAAATAACCTTTAGCGATTTTTCAGTAGAACGAACTTCGTCGGTATCTTCAATTCTTAAAATAAATTTTCCATTTTTATTTCTGGCAAAAAGCCAATTAAATAAAGCCGTCCGGATTCCACCGATATGTAAATCACCGGTCGGAGATGGTGCAAATCTTACTCTTATATTGCTCATTTGTTTTTTCATTTCTAACATACTATAACTTTGTCATTCACTATTATAAGAAATAAAGTAAAAGAAACTCTGTGGTTTAGTAAATTATCTTATTCAACGGATACTCAATGATACCCATAGCTCCTAATCTCTTGAGCGCAGGAATTATTTTTTTAACCGTTTTTTCCTCTAAAATAGCCTCTAATGCAATCCAACTTTTGTCGGCTAATTGCGATACAGTAGGTTTTTTGAGAGCCGGAAGAAGAGACATAATTTTATCCAAGCATTCAAGGGGAACATTCATTTTTAATCCCACCATGTTCTCAGCAGCTAAAGCTCCTTTTAAAAGCATTGCTAAACTTTCAATTTTTTCTCTCTTCCAATTATCCCCTAATGCCTTAGCATTTGTAATAAATCTAGTAGTTGAAGTAAGCATTTCTTCGACTATTCTTAATTTATTCGCTTTTAAAGACGATCCTGTTTCAGTAAGTTCAACTATTGCATCAACAAGTTTGCCTGCTTTCGCCTCTGTTGCCCCCCACGAAAACTCAATTTTAGCTTCAACTTTATTTTTAGCAAAATATTTTTTTGTGTAATTTAAAAGTTCTGTCGCAATGCGTTTGCCATGCAAATCTTTTATCGACTTAATTTCTGAATATTCTGGAACGGCCAAAACCCATCTTACAGGCCTAAATCCAGATTTCGCATAACTTAATTCACATACTTCTTCAATCCTCGCATCGCTTTCACAAATCCAATCATAACCTGTAAGTCCAGCGTCAAAAAAACCATCTTGAACATATTTCGCCATTTCTTGTGAACGAACAAGCATCATTTCTAATTCATCATCATCTGAGACCGGATAATAAGATCTGGAAGATATGTTTATTCTTATTCCTGCTTTTTTGAACAATTCAACTGTTGAATCCTGAAGACTACCTTTTGGAAACCCTAATTTTAATTTCTCCATCATACCTCCGGATCATACTTACAATTATCCCCACATCAAGACTAGTATGAAAAACTTAAGCAAAAGAATTCTACTTTTGCCTTAGCACTATTTTATTTTCAATAAACTGCAGAATATAATTCTGAAACATCGGAATGTTTCGTTGTATTATTTTAGAAACAGCAACATAAACTACAGATGTCGGTTTGTTCGACACACATACGATGTCATGAATTACTGTAGGAATCACCACATTAATAGATACTAAAAGCCACACAGACATACTCAATACTACTCCACCAATTCTATCTAAAGTCTTTAAATAGAAAAAACCAATTAATTTTAACGTAAAGCTACCGAGCATAATTATAAGTATTGCAGTTATTGCAAATATAAAACAAAAATTCATGACTTCTTGATGCGAATATTTAGTCGCAACAAAAATAGCCATAAACCCTGACAAAACAGTAAAAAAAATTCTTACAAGACCGGCAGACCAGCCAAGTCTAGCTACTAAAATTAAACTGATTACTAAAAAGATATCGATTGCCAAATCTGTACCTAACCCTTTTATAAAACCCTATCGTATACTAGCAATTACAATTCCAGTGGCAAGTTTCGGATAGAAGTATGCTGATTTTTGAGGCATCATTTCATTATTTAAACTTATAGTTTTTAGGGACTCCACCGGCATAGCAGGAACTATAATTGCAATTCTTCCTGTTTTACGTGCAAGCAACACCGCCTCTTTATCATCTTTAACATAAGTAAGTTCAGAAGCATTAATATTGGGTATAAGTATATGATGCAATACACTTACTGCCAAATTTCTGTATGCTTTACCTTTATCAGGCATAAATTTTTTTAGTAGGGTATCTTTCTTTATTGTTAAAACTCTAAATTTACTATTTTTGAAAATCATAAGCGGTTGGACTTCTTTTTTAGAGAATCTTTGAAAATCTTTTGCCAAATGCACATCAAAATATTTTTCAATATTTGACTCTAGATCCTTAGGTTCTTCAATAATTCTGTGCATAGGCCAAATTGAAATCCCTGGATCCTCCATGGGACACAAATAGGCTAAGACATAATTATACTCTTTATCCACAGAATAAGTTTTATCTTTTTCTTTCTTTTCTTGCAAATAATTCCATGCAGCTTCATACCTATGATGTCCATCTGCTATAAATATTTTTTTGTCTGCCAAATATTTTTCTAATGTCTTGCTTATAGCCTCATCGGCAACAACCCACAGTTTATGAAAAATACCCTCTTTATCTTTTGCAATAGCTGAAGGAGTTCTTCTTACTATTTTCTTACATGTATCAACAACCGTATAATCTTCATCATCAAATAAACCAAAAATAGGGCTGATATTTGCCTTTGTCGATTTTAAAAGACTTAATCTGTCGACTCTAGGTTTTACAAGTGTCCTTTCATGGGATTTTATAGAAGCTCTATCTGAATGCGGATCCTCCAACTTTAAAGAAGCAAAAAACCCTCTTCTAGTCATTTTAATTCCGTGATCTTCAAAAATCTGCTCATAGAAATATAAAGCATGCATTTCATCACGTTTAAGAATCCCCTCATCCTGCCATAACTGAAATAATTCAGCAGCATTTTGATATTTGTTTTTATTGTCTCTAGAATCTGGCAGTTCAACATTTACTATATTAGACTGCGAAAGTTTTTGAAGATTTACTTTTTCTTCAGAATTTATAACATCGTAAGGAGGACATATAAAATTTGTAATTATTTCTTTTGAATACCTTATTGCCCGAAATGACTTTATCTTAGCCATAGCCCCTCCTCTCTCAAATCAGGTATTTTCAACCTTGACGTAAAACATTATTTTACAAAAAATGTTACTATATTGTCAAAAAATATAAAATCTGATAGAATTACTTACGTTATGAAACTTTTCTCAAGAAAAATCTTTATATATTCCGCCACGTTCGTCGTTTGTTTGGTTGTCACCATAGCCACTGTAAACAAATTTTTAATCAGCAGATGTACAGAGATTACTAAAAACAGAGAGCCTGCTGTAGAAAAAAAAGAAATACAACAAGGTGACACTATTACTCTAGCACTAAATAACGCAAGACTTACTGAAGAAGATATTAATGAAATTATAAAAGAGCTTAAAAAACTAAAGGATATTAACAAATGCTTGCCGGGAGATTGTTACGAAATATTTTATGATAAACAAACAGGAAAATGGACAAACTTTTGTTACTATCCTAAAGGAATTTTATATTATTCAATAACAAAATCACCCAATAATGTAATAGCAGCAGAAAAAAAAGAATTACAAACAACTACTGCTGAATATAAGGAACAAGGAACTATCACGTCTTCTTTATGGACGGCAATGACATCTAAAAACATCCCGTTGAATATTATTATTTCTTTTACGGATATATTTGCCTGGCAAATAGATTTTACAGATTTAAAACAAGGCGATACATTTAAAATTGTATATAAAGTAAAGCAGACAATAGATAAAAATAAAAAACTATTCAGGATTATTGCCGCACAATATAAAACTCCTCTAAGAACATACAACGCGTTTTATTTTAAAACAAAAAAAGGAGCCAGCGGTGATTATTTTGATGAAAAAGGAAGATCAGTAAAAAGCACATTCTTAAAGGCTCCTTTGCAATTTAAAAGAATAAGCTCATGTTTTACGACAAGCAGAATTCATCCGATATTAAAATATGCAAGACCTCATCTCGGTATAGACTATGCTGCAGCCAGAGGAACACCTGTTTCATCTATTGGCAACGGCATTGTGGCAAAAGCAAATTATAGCGGTGGTTTTGGCAATTTGGTAATTATAAAACACTCAAATGGATATGAGACATGCTATGGACATCTGTCAAAATTTGGTAAAGGTATCAAAAAAGGTGCTAGAGTAAAACAAGGACAAGTTATAGGCTATGTAGGTATGACAGGGCTTGCCACGGGACCACACTTGGATTTTAGAATAAAGTTTAACGGAAAATTTTTCAATTTTCTGAAAATGAAACAACCACCTACAAGAACGTTGAGCGGTGAAGAAAAAAGAATTTTTGAAGAAAGAATACAAATTTTCATCACAGAATTTATATAATAACAATAAATGCTTAGATGTCTTAATATACCATTAGCCATCTAAAGTTTTACTGAAAAAATCTTTTCTCCTGTACGAAAGAAACGTGTTTTTCGAAATTTCAGGAACACAGAATATTAGTCATAAAGTTTACATTGGTACAACCATACAAAAATAACTTAATAATAATACTACTTTATTATCAACAGTATTTAGAATATAAGATCACTCTGCAAAAAACTATACATCTGTCTTTTGACAAAAGGTAAAGAGCTTAAAAATAAAAACAGTAAGATGCAAATGGATTTTCACGATAATTTATGGTATTATTACTGACAAAAATTATTAATTTCAGGAACAATTGGCCTAGACCTATGAAAATAAAAAATTATAGCCTTTTTGCTTTACTGTCAATTTTTTTATTGTTTTTCGTTATTACAGAACGCGCAAATTCTGTTGCAAATTCTAAATATGTGGTACTGGAGCAGCCTCTAGTAGAGCAAGACGTTGAAGATACAACTACCGCAACAGTTCTAACCGATATAAAGTCCGAAAAAAGAATAATAAGGCGCTATATAAGGGGAATTCATCTTTCCGCGTGGGTAAGTGGTTCTGAAAAATACAGAAAAATTGTAATGGATTTGTTTGAGAATACAGAATTAAACACAGCTGTAATAGACATAAAGGAATATGAAGGTCAAGTTTACATCGACGGAATAAAAATTGTAGATGAAAACGGTGTTTACGTACCGGCAATCCCAGATATAAAAGACTACATTTCAAAATTAAAAGAAAGAGGTATTTATACTATAGCAAGAATTGTCGTTTTTAGAGATAACGCAATGAGTAGAAAAAAAACCGCACTTGCAGTAAAAAATCCAGACGGCACTATTTGGACAGACAGGAAAAATATAGCATGGCTTGACCCATATAATAAAGACACGTG
>JAISRA010000115.1 GCA_031273885.1 Endomicrobium sp. | reverse complement strand
GACAATGATCACATTATTTAGAAAAAATATTTTTTTCTAAATGATGATAAATTCATAAAAAAAAAGTTAATTAAAAAGATAATTAATAAGAAGAAAAAGAATAACTTTTTATTAGTTTTTTAATTAATTATTTTGATAAAAAATATTATCATTAATTAGAAAAATTTCTAATTAATGTGATCATTGTCACCCCCACCCCACCCTCACCCATCAAGGGTGTGGGCTATTCTGGATAGGGTAAGGACTGTTCTAAACAATAGAAATTATTTTAAATTTATCATTATTCTGTTGTTGTTGTAGGGGCGACCACAAGGGTCGCTCCTACAACAACAAAAGAGTACCTTCTAAATATATATATACACTGCAAAAATAAATCCCTCAATAAAAACTTGCAATAAGAAAATATCATTTTATTATACTACACATATTATATTTAACATTTATATTATATTAAGTTATATTATATTAAATTATATTAATTATACATTATAGGTATGTCTAAGTTTTTTACTATTAGTATAGGAGATAGTTATTCGGTATTATCTATTAGAAATAAAAAAAAGATATTTCAACAATTCTTTTTTGAGGCAATAGATGATGGTGATGCAAAGAAAACATTAGAAAATGTATTTAAAAAAAATAGTAAATTATCAATATACATAATACTTGATAGTGTTGGACAGAATTACAGCAAAAGAAAGTTTCCGGCAGTAGGTTATTTTGATGTTTCAAAGATGGTCAACAGGAAGTTTGAACATGAAATACCAAAAGAAGATCTTAAGGAAAAGATCTACTTGGGAAAAAGTCCCGAGACAAAAGAATGGGAATATATGTTTGTATCCAGTCCGATAAATGATTATCTACAGGAATGGCTAAACTTTGTTGAACATATAAATAATATCCTTGTTGGAATATACATGTTGCCTCTTGAATTTGAAAACATTCTAAAAAACATAAATAAAAAAGTAAATCCTAAAAAAAAGAAAGGTATTGTTACTAAACATGGCTGGACAGTAATGCTAATAAAAAGTAAAGTTAGTGGTTACCGAGAAATGACATTTACCGACGAAAGATTAACCTTTACCAGAGTTCTACAGGATGATCTAATAGACTCGGCAGATGGCTTTGCATCCAACTTCAGAGACAACATGTCAAAGGTAATTGATTATCTAAAAAGATTTTATCCAAACTTTAGTGCCAATGAACTTACCATATATATAATCGCCGGAGCTAAGGAAAAGGATATGATAAACAAAAGTTCTCTAAAGGAATTTAGAATAAGAACCTTTTCCTTTCTTGAAGTGGCATCTATTTTTAATTTAAATAAAGATTCCTATAAGGATGACCAATATGGAGATATACTATTCCAGGACCTAATAATCCGAAACAAAAAGATTGCCAGTTTCTCAACCAATGAAATGAAACAATTAAATACTCTATCCACAGTTAATAAAATATCCAGTAAACTCATTATTGCCCTAATGGTTATATTAGTTATTTTAACCGCACTGTCATTAATCCTACTCACAAAGAATAGACTTAGTGTCGTAAATATAAAATCAGAATTAAAAGTAGCCGAAGAGAAACTAGAAAATAAGAAAAAAAATCAATTTAGCGGTACCAAAGTGGAAGATATTGATAAAATTATTGACATAACATCCTTTTACGTTAACTCAGCCAAGATAGGTGAAGATCCATTTGACTTCTTGGCAAAGTTTTCCGAAATCTCATCAGATAACATTATCGTCAACAGTGTAGTATGGAGAATAAACAATTTTAGAAAAAATAACTTTGTTATGAAATATGATTCCATATACCAAATAGATTCCATACTAATCAACAGAAGTGGTAAAATAGATGACCTATTTAAATTATACGAAAACGTAGACAGAGCTATTAAAAACTCATTCAAAAATCAAACAATAAAAATGTCAAGTTTACCAAAAAACATTGATTTTAACACAAATTATTTTTCTTTCCCTCTGAAGATAGATGTTACAGAGAATAGTAAATGAATAAATGAATAAACGGAGAATAGACAAATGAATAATAAATTAATAGAAAATAAAAAGATAGAAAACAAGTTAATAGAGAACAAAAAAGTAAACAATAAATTAATAGAAAATAAACAAGCAAAGAACAAACTAATAGAAAACAAAAAAACAAATAATAAACTAATAGAGAACAAAAAAGTAAACAACAAACTAATAGAAAACAAAAAAACAAACAACAAATTAATAGAGAACAAACAAATGGAGAATAAATAAATGGCAAAAATAGGAAATGGAACTGAAATAAAAAAAAATGAAAAGAACATAAAAACAAAGCAGAATATTTTAGCCAGAAAGGCTACCGTAATGCTTACAATTCTAGTTATTCTGCTTGGTGTTGATTGGGTAATTCTCAAAAGATTATTGGGAAGCAATGCAAGAAAGAATAAGGAAGTTTCATCCTTAGAAAATAGTAAAAGAGAAATTATGGCCGAAACAATTGAATTTGATAAAAGATCACTAATGCTGCAAACCTACATAGATGTATGGACTACTCACATATCAGATACACAAAAGAATTTAGATGATCTTAATGTTCAAGATATAGATACCTTTCTAAGAGATATAACAACCAGACATCTGGCAACCGACATTAAAATTACAATGTCCACTCCAGAAATTATAAATGAAGTTGGAAACAGAACAAGCAGAAAAAACATGAATGTTATGGGATTAGACATAACCGTATCCTTTAACTGCATGACAGAATATACACTTTATTATTTTCTAGAAGAATTAAAAAGAAGTAACATTGGTTTCCCCGTAGTTCATGAATTCACCATCAAAAAAAGTAAAAATCTGGATAAAAAATTCATAGAAACATTAATTAATGGTGATATACCATATATCTTTAATGTTTCTGTAAAATTACAGTGGTATAAATTTATTAATAAAAAAATATGATGAAAACAAATATGAAAAAAACTTTAAATTTAAATTTAATAATAATTTTATTTTTAATTTTCTACAGCCTTAGCAATCCATCATTCTCAAGAAATGGCAGAGCAGGTGGTGCTGGTGGTGCTGATGTAAATACAGGTATTAGCAACACCATTGGCAATAACATAATGGCGAGAAATGGACAGCAGAACAGTGGCAATAGTAATATCAACAACTCCAACACCAACAATTCAAAAGAAAACAATGAAAACATTCTGGAGATACTAAAAAAAAATAAACCCATCTATAAACCAAACAATGACGAATACCACAATGTATTCAATAGTTTTATGTTTAGCAAAAAGAATCTATCAATAATAAAAAAAGCTATAGTTATGTATGATAAAAAGATTACAAACAAAAATACCCCTGAGGATGAACTTGAAATAGACAAAGATAATGAAATTGAATATGACGAAAGCATGAGTAGAGTTTACCTAAAATCAATACTATATATTTCCGAAAATCAATGGACTGTGTGGATAAATAACTATAAACTGTCAAGCAGTAATAACAACAATAGAAATAATAGAAATAACAACAGTGAATTCATCGTCAAAAATCTGAACTCAAACGAAGCTGTAATTCTATGGACTGTTGAAAAGAATAAATGGGATTTAATTAATTCCGAACAAAACATTCCAAACACTGATTACAATGTTATTGATAATATAGTTGAATTTGAAATAAAATTACATCCAAACCAAACATTCCTCGCCACCGAAAATAAAATAATAGATGGCAAATTCAAACAAAAAGGTATTGGAGGAATTGATTCTGCCGAAGATGATATAAAACAGATTTTAGGAAATGATGAGAATTTTGATTTAGAATCTTTATTGAATTGATTGTTAAATTAATAATTGAATTAAAAAATTATTAAATTAATAATACTAATACTAAAACAACAAAAGGAGCTATCATGAGAAGGATTGCTGCAATTATGTTATTAATTTTCTTTTTCTTTACAGATTTCATATTTTTTGATTATGATATGTCGGATTTAAAACACTTTAAAGAAGATGTCAGTGAAATTACCAAAAAAATAGATAGAAGTCTGGAACTTGACTTACCTTTTTATTTTGATAAAAGCAGGAAAATAAGAACATGTAAAGAGTATTTAAAGCACAGATCAAAATCAAAAATCAAAATCACCAATGCATTTGAAAAGGAACTTTCAAGAAACCTAGATAAAAAATGTGGTCTGGTTAAAATCTTATCCAATGCTAAAATAAGTAAAAATAGCCTTGTTGATTACATTACTTTGTTGAGACTTGAAGCTTGGCATAAAGATTTATTTTTTAAATATACATGTGAAAAAACTGATTATGAAAATAATGAAGTTTATAAAAAATACACAAATGCCCAAGAACTGGTAAAAAACAATGTGGTAGAAATTAAAATGATCACCACGCATAGTGCCATAGTTTACAACAATATAATAAAAAAGAAATTTTTCATAAAAGAAATCATGAGAGCTAGCTTTACATATGAACAAAATAAAGGTGTTCTGGTTGAAATTTCTGTTGCAGATCCAACCGACAATTATATTGAATGTACAAAATATGCTATTTTTTCCAGAAAAAGTATAAATCATTTGCTTATTGAAAGTAAATAGAAGTTACTCTGGAATATTATATTTCAGTCAGCAAATAGTCCTCACCCATTCCAGAATAGCCCTAACTCTTGAT
>JAISRA010000102.1 GCA_031273885.1 Endomicrobium sp. | reverse complement strand
GCAGAAGAGGAGCTATGCATTAATTTATATTTAACAGAACACGCGCTAAACGGCTACAACCCAAAAGAAGGAGATTGCATAACAGGCGCAATGTGGCTGACTGGTTATTTGGAAGGATAACCTGCTAAACATGCAAATACCTCCCAAATAATCAGGGAGGTATGCATGCATACATGAAAAAGAATATCAATATTTCAATCCACATGCAAAATCTGCATGACTATTATATTATACTTAATTTTCATAAAGTTTTATAACGGTTGCGCTGCGCGAAATAAAAATATTGACAAAATAAAAGGAAATTATTATACTAATGAAAAAGAATATCAATAAAGAAGTAAATTACAAAAAATATTATTCTCGTTTTTCAGAAAAAGCGTCTAAGAAAAAACAATTTTTAAGAGATCATCTTTGCAGTGTAGCAAAGATAGCATCACAAAATGCAGAAAAAATCGGTTTAAAAAATACAGGATTTTCTACAGGGTTATTGCATGATTTTGGAAAATATTCTTCTGAGTTTCAAAAATATTTAGATGATAAAAGCAGAGGAATAAAAAGGAAAAAAGGAGAAATAGACCATTCAACGGCAGGAGCTAAATTTTTTGAAAAATGTATTAGACAGTTATTTCCTGATAATGAAGCATCTAAAAACTTTGCGGCGGAATTAGTTGAACTTTGTTGTATATCGCATCATAGCGGTTTAATTGATATGTTGGATGAAGACGGAGAAAATATTTTTGAAAAGAGATTAAATAAAGAAATTCCAAAATTTGAAGAAAATATAGAAGAGAAAATAAAGCGAGAATTTTTAACTATAGACATAAAAGGAGTATTGTCTGAAATTGCAATTATTAAAAATGCAATTGAAAATAGCAAAAAAAGCAAAACAGGCAAATATTTTGCATTTGGTATGTTGGCGAGATTTTTACTTAGCTGTCTTATTGATGCTGACCATACAAACAGCGCTGATTTTGAACTTGAATTAAAGACAGCGCGGCGGAAAAACAATAAATATAAAAATTGGTCAAAACTTCTGAAAAAATTAAATCGGCATATAAATAATTTAAATAAAACAAATATATCGTCAAACAATGTAAAACAAAGCAGACAACAAATATCAGAAGCTTGCGCAAAAGCAGGGAAAACATACAAACGAGGCTGCTATAAACTTGAAGTGCCGACCGGCGGCGGAAAAACTTTGGCAAGTTTAAGGTTTGCTTTTGAGATGGCAAATCGGCATCATGCAGACAGAATAATTTATAGTATTCCTTTTACAACAATTATAGAGCAAAATGCAAAAACAATTAGGGATATTGTTGAAGATGAAAGAAATAAAGGCGCAATAGTTTTAGAACATCATTCTAATTTATCGTTCAGAGAACGCAAAGCAGATGAGGAAGAAATAGATCGTAATGAAATTTTAACTCAAAATTGGGATGCGCCTATTGTTTTTACTACAAATGTTCAAGTTTTAGAGACATTATTTGGCGGGAAAACAAGTAATATCAGAAGAATGCATCAATTGGCAAATTCAATAATAATTTTTGATGAAGTCCAATCAATTCCGATTAAGTGTATTCATATTTTTAATAATGCTATCAATTTTTTAGTTGACCATTGCAAAGCTACTGTTGTTTTATGCACGGCAACACAGCCATTATTAGATAAAGTTTGTTTTGAAAAAGGAGCCATTATGTTATCGGAGCATGAAAATATTATAGATAATACAGACAATTTATTTGATGAATTAAATAGAGTTGATGTGATAGATAAGAGAAAATCAGATAATTGGAAAAATGATGAAATAGCGCAGGAAGCAATAAGACTTGCCGATGAAAATGAAAATTGTTTAGTAGTTTGCAATCTTACGAAATCAGCAAAAGAAATTTTTCAGATAATAGAAAGACAGAAGATAGAAAATATAAACATATATCATTTAAGCGCAAAGATGTGCCCTGCTCATAGAAAAATTATATTGAATGCAATTTTAAAAGATTTAGAAAAGCAAAGAAATAAGGAAACAGATAAAAAAATAATCTTAATTTCCACGCAAGTGATAGAAGCGGGAGTTGATATTGATTTTAATTGCGGCATTCGCGCTCTTGCAGGTTTTGATTCAATAGCTCAAACAGCCGGCAGAATTAACAGAAACGGGAATTTGAAAAATAAAGAAGGTAAAAATATAAAAGGTAAATTGTTCATATGTAATTTTGTTGAAGACACTGATAAATTAGAACATATCAAACAAGGCAAAATATCTTCTTTAAGAGTATTTGATGAAAATAAAAATAGTGAAAATTTATTGACCCGTACTTTAATGGACACATTCTATAAATATTATTTCTATAATAATTCTTTCAATATGATTTATCCGGTAAAGGAAACAGAAACTTCAATATTAGATATGCTAACAGAAAATCAATTAAGCATAAATATGTATATGGATAAGAATTTTGATAAGGATCCCGATATAAAATTACGTCAAGGATTTGCAGAAGCTGCCAAGAATTTTGACATAATAGATGCGCCGACAAGCGCTGTAATAGTTCCGTATGGAGAAGGAAATAAAATCATAGATGAATTGTATAAAGCTAATGATAACTATGATTTCATCAAAATAAGAAAACTTCTTAAAAAAGCTCAGTTATATAGCGTTAATATTTATCCAAACGAACTAAGTGAATACCGCATACATAAAATTTCTGATAAATTGGAAATTTTGTGCTTAGATAATTGTTATTATAGCGAGAATTTTGGAATAACGAATAAGCCGACAATAAATCAAGGAGGAGAAAGACTATGACGTATGAAACGCAAAAAAATACAATAGAGTTTAAAGTGTACGCCAAAAACGCTTTGTTTACAGATCCTATAACAAAAATAGGAGGAGAAAAGTGTTCATATCAAATCCCGACCTATGAAGCAATTAAAGGAATTTGTAAATCTATTTATTGGAAACCTACTTTTATTTGGATTGTTGATGAAGTGAAAGTGATAAATAAAATTGAAATGGAAAGTAAAGGAATGCGGCCGATAAAATATGACGGCGGGAATGAATTATCTTTTTATACATATTTAAAAAATGTTGAATACTTTGTAAGAGCGCATTTTGAATGGAACAATTTCAGAATTGACTTACAACAAGATCAAAATAGTGGGAAACATTTTGAAATTGCTAATCGGGCGCTTGCAAAAGGCGGCAGGCAAGATATTTTTCTTGGAACTCGCGAATGTCAAGGGTATGTTCAGCCTTGTACATTTAATGAAAGAAAAAGCGAATATGATGATGTTAAAGAGTTAGTTTTTGGCAATATGTTTCATAGCTTTAGTTATCCTAATGAAAATGGAACAAATAAGTTAAAAAAATATTTTTGGAATGCAAAAATGCAGAGAGGAATTATAAACTTCCCACAACATAACAATATTAAACAAATAACAGATGTTAGGGAAATATCAACAGATAAGCGATATATTTTTGATACAAATTTTCTTTGTGTTCATCAAGAATATGAAAATATTATTGATAAGGAGAATTAAATGGGATTTTTTGAAGCATTATATAAAATTTATCCTAACTGTTTAAAAGCTGCGCAACAAAGTGAATTTAAAATTTTGCCCATTTGTCATACAAAACAAAAAGCTCAAATAGAAATAACAATAGACGGCGAAGGAAATTTCAAAAATGCAGAATTAATTAATAATGAGAAAACCATAATACCTGCTACCGAAGATTCTGCTTCAAGGACAAGTACATCTTGCTATCCTCATGGTTTAGCAGATAAGATACAATATGTTGCAAAAGATTACGGATATGAACAAAAATACGGTGATAAAGAGTCGCACTTTATGGGTAAATGGGCTACAAACAAAAAATATTATCAGAAAGGTTATATTGAACAATTGGATGACTGGTGTAAATCTAAATTTGCAAACGACAAAATTTTAGCAGTATATAATTATGTCAAAAAAGGGACTATTGTAAGAGATTTAGTAGATAAAAAAATTTTATGGGTAAACTCAGGAAATAAATTATTAACTGAGGCGGAAAAAGGTAAAGAAGAAGAACAAGCAATTTTTAAATTGTTGACAAAATCAAAAGGAAAGAAAGACCAAGGAGATGCTTTCATTCGCTGGAGAGTTAGATCGGAAGATAATTCACCTCAAGAAGAAACGTGGAATGATGAGGAACTTAGGAAATCTTGGATAGATTTTGTGAAAAATGATCCGGAAAATAAGAGCGGATATTGTTCTATTGAAGAAAAACAAACAATTTTATCATGCAAACATCCAAAAAATATAAATCCAAGAGCGTCCGGAGCAAAGCTTGTTTCGTTCAATGATTTTAAAAACTTTACATATAGAGGACGGTTTCAAGATGCTTATCAAGCGTTTGGCATAAGTTTTGATGTCAGCCAGAAAGCGCATGCTGTTTTAAAATGGCTTTTAGATAATGACAGAAAACAAGCATATTTTAACGATAAAGAGGCATATGTGGTATTTCGTATATGTGATAATTCTAAAAGAATTTCAATAAATATCGGGCAGATAGTAGGAAAACAACTCATTAAAATGATGAGAGGTTATTACAAGGACATAAGCAACGATATAAATGATAAAACAATGATCCTTGGATTTGATGCTGCAACAGAAGGCAGATTATCTTGTGTTTATTATAAAGATTTACAGAGTTCAGATTTTTTTAAAAGAATAGAGAGTTGGAATGAGCGATATAAATGGAAGTTTGCATTTAATTATAGCTATATGAGAAAAAGAGCGCGCGTAAATAAAAACTATGAGTTTATAGGTGCGCCTTCTGTTGATTTAATATCAAACATTTATTTTTATAAAAAAGGCAAATATGATATTAAAAAAAGAGAAATTAAAATAAAAAAGAAAATAGCAAAAGAAATATTACAATGCATAATAGAAAACAAAGAAAATGTTCCAAAGTATATATCTGAGCATTTTTTTCGCAGGGCAAGTAACCCTGAAGCTCTTGATTATAACCAATGGCAAAAAATATCATCTATTGCCTGTGCATTATATAAGGGTGATAATAAAAAGGAGAATTTACGTATGGAATTAGAAATACAAAGACCAGATAGAGATTATCTATATGGACGTTTATTAGGCGTACTTCATTTTTATGAAAATGAAATTTTATCAAAGCAGAATTCAAAAAGACTTACAAACGCGCAAAGAGCAATGCCGCATTTTGTATTAAAACCTTTTGACGCTTGGAATAGATTATATAGTGATTTTCATTCTAAAGGATACAGGGCAAAATTAAAAGGCGATTGGTTTGACGAACAAATCAGAGAGATAATGAGATTATTTAAAGATGGAGAGTATGAAAAAAACTTTCCTCAATTATCAGGATTGTTTATTGCAGGATTTAATTTACAAATTGGAAAACTAAAAGCTGAAAAAGAAGAGCGAATTCTAAAACAAAAGGAGAAAAAAGACAATGTCAACATTGAACAACAAAATTGATTTTGCAGTTGTATTTAAAGTAACAAACGCCAATCCTAATGGGGATCCGTTAAACGAAAATATTCCAAGAACAGATTTTGACGGATATGGGGAAGTGTCAGATGTTTGCATTAAAAGAAAAATAAGAAACAGACTTGTAGATTTAATAAATGATGGGACAATAAAAGACAATATTTTTGTTCAATCTGAAGATTATAAGCAAAAAGGGGATAATTATAATTCTTTAAAAGAAAGAGCAGAAGGGGAGTTGGAAATTATAGAAGATACTGATAAATGCAGAGAAATAATTTGCTCTAAATGGATAGATGTGCGCGCTTTTGGTCAAGTATTTGCTTTTAAGACAAAAAAGGGTATAAAAGGACAAAAGGATGATAAAAAACAAGACAAAGAAGAAGGCATATCAATTGGAATAAGAGGTCCGGTTTCTATACAACATGCTTTTAGCAAAGAACCTATAGATGCAATAAATATGGGTATTACAAAGAGTGTTAACGGAGAACCCAAAAAGGATAGACAAGGCGAAACTGAAGATGGAATGAGCCATGATAGAATGGGACAGAAACATTTCATTAGAAAAGCTATTTATGTGTTTTACGGAGCAATCAATCCTCAATTGGCGGAAAAAACAGGCTTTAGCGACGAAGATGCTAAAAAAATAAAATCTGTTTTGCCTAAACTTTTTGAAAACGATGAGTCATCTGCAAGACCGGCAGGCAGTATAGAGATTTTGAAAGTTATTTGGTGGCAGCATAATTCAAAATTAGGGCAGCATTCTTCGGCAAAAGTTCATCATTCTTTAGAAGTCGGCAATGATGGCGAAATAAAAATCAATGAACTGAAAGATTTAAAACCTGAAATAATAGAAGGGTATTAAGTGTATAGTGAAGATGACTTACTTCAGTTATCAGGATTGCAGCACCTTTTATATTGCCCTCGCCAATGCGCTTTAGCATATATGGAATTGCAGTGGGCAGACAACTTCTTTACTGCAAAAGGCATTGTTATGCACGACAAAGTTCATGAGGAAAAGATTGAGCGCAAAAAAGGCGTTGTCATTGAACGCGATATTTACCTCAAATCTTTTTT